>CAYMDD010000044.1:3998-9832 GCA_964389045.1 uncultured Rickettsiales bacterium | reverse complement strand
GCACATGCTCCCCCGCGAGATAATCGAAAATGAGAGCGCTTCCGCTATCCACGTGGGGGAAGCGGCGGAGGAAAAAATCGCCCTCTCCGACCGCTTCGGCCTGTGGCTCGGCTTCCACGCCTGCAATGAGGAGACCTATCTGGCAATAGTGCAATCTTATTGTCGGCATTTCGGCATTTCCCCCATGGAAGAAAAACTGCGTGCCGAGGCACTTCTTTGGGCGAACACGCGCGGCGCGCGGTCGGGGCGGGTGGCGTGGCAGTTCATGCAGGATCTGGCCGGGCGGCTGCGCATCCCCCTTGCGACGGATTGATATTCCATGCACGCGCACCGCTCCCCCACTATCCTGCAAGTGCTCCCCCGCCTGGAAAGCGGCGGCGTGGAGCGCGGCACGGTGGAAATGGCGCGCGCCATTGCAGGCGTCGGCTGGAAGCCGCTGGTGGCATCCGCGCCGGGGCGGATGGTGAATCACCTCCGGCATGCCGGCGCGGCGCATATCCCGATGGCGCTCGAGACCAAATCTCCGCTTTTCATGGCATGGAACGCGCGGAAGCTGGAGCGGCTGATCCGCGAGCACGAGGTGGATATCGTGCACGCCCGCTCTCGCGCGCCCGCCTGGTCGGCGCAATGGGCGGCCAGGCGCACAGGCGCGCATTTCATCACTACCTTCCACGGGGTTTACAGCGCGCATTACGCCTGGAAGAAGAAATATAACGCTATCATGACCAGGGGCGAGCGCGTCATCGCCGTGTCGGATTTCATCGCCGCGCACATTGCCGAGAATTATCAGGTGGAGCCGGAGCGCGTGCGCGTCATTCACCGCGGCGTCGATTTGAATACCTTCCGCCCGTCCAACGCCCATCCTAACCGCATGGCGGAAATGGTGCGCAATTGGCACATCCCCGACGATCTGCCCGTGATCCTCTTTCCGGGACGCATTACGCGCTGGAAGGGGCAGGATATCTTCGTGCGCGCGCTGGCGGAGCTGCCGCACCGCCGTTTCTTCGCACTGCTGGTGGGCGATTTCGAAAGGCACCCCGATTACCGCGAGGAGATCGAGCAGCTCATCCGCGATTCCCGCCTAGAAGGCCATGTGCGCATGGTGGGGGGCACGGAGGCAATGGTGGAGGCCTATCACCTGGCGCGGTTCGTGGTAGCCACCTCCACGCGCCCGGAAGCGTTCGGACGCGTGGTGATCGAGGCGCAAGGAATGGGCAAGCCCGTCATCGCCACTAACCACGGCGGCGCGCGCGAAACGGTGCGCGAAGGCATCACCGGCTGGCTGGTGGAACCGGGCGGCGTGGAAGGCCTCTCGAAAACGATCGATTACGTGCTGCACATGGATGAGCAGGCCATCCGCTGGATGGGCGCGCAAGGCATCGACAATGCGCATTATTTCTCTACGGAAGCAATGTGCGAAAAAACGCTTGCCGTATACCGGGAAGTACTCGGCGCGAACGGACGGCTTTTTTAAGCTATCGTTTTCTGGTTGCCGATTTTGCGTATGGCGTCGGCTGCCCAGCCCGTGCCTTTATGCGCCAGCCAATGCTTAGGCTCAATCATGGCGCCGTAATTCTCTTTTCCCTTGTCGAGCTTTGGCGTCTCCGACCCACCCAGATCGAATACATGGTATCCTTCGTTTTTGACCCGGTGCATCAGCCGCCCCATGGCATAGGCCGCGATGTTGTTGAAGCCCTTATCGCTCTCGGCCATGCCGCGATCCCGGATAGGCGTAAAATCATACGAGGTGATGGTGGCATAGGCCGCTATCCTTCCCGGCGCGGTTTCCTCCAGCCCGAAAAAAGACACCGGCAGCTTGTTTCCCTTACCGTCGCTTACGAACCCGACATACATGCGGATGCCCGCCTCTTTCATGATGTCCGGCGGCGTGCCGATGATATTTTCATAATCCGCCGCGGTCGAGCCGATGGCTTCGCCTTCCAGGCTTTTAAAATGGTTCTGCACCACGCTGCGCGCCATGTCCTGCATGTCGGGCGTATATTCCTCGAGCGTGAAGGTGAGGCCTTCCCGCTCGAGGAAATTTTTGAATCCGTTGGCATTCCTGCGTTTCATGTTGCGCGAATTGGCGCTCCCCAGCCATTCGATGTTGCGGAATATGCCTTTCTCCGGGCTGCTGATAACCTTGTCCAGGTCTACCACCGCATGGGTATAAGTCTCATCTTCCTGCGGCGCTTCTTCATGCCAGGGCTTGGCGTAAATATCCGTCCAGCGCGATGCGTTGCCGGGCGCCGGGAAATACGCGTCTTTGCCGGCATACTGCGCTTCCGTTTCCACCCGGCGGACGATGCGCCCCAAATTCGTCTCAGGCGCAAGGGCTTTGCATTCGCCTTCCGAGAGGTGGCGGATAATCAGCTCGGCGTTCGGCAGCAACTCCAGCACCTGGTCGGAGAATGTGTCCACCGCCTCTTTCCAGTTCGGCCCCCTGGGCGCGATGATGTGCACCCACGGCACGTCCGGCCTGCCGTTCTTGAAAAACACTCCCACGCCGAAGGCATTGCCGCCCTTATCCGTATAAAGCATCCCGCGCGGGCAGTTCGTGCTTTTGGAATGGATGTTATGGCCGTTGGCGTAGAGCGACAGGCCTAAGAAGCTGAAGCCGTAATTGCCGTCCTTGGCCGCATTGATATCCTTGACGGCTTCCTCCGTCAGCGGTTTGAGCCGCGGGGAGAAATGCGTCAGGAGAACGTTTTCAATAATGTCGCGCGGAGTAATCAGCTCCATCGTCTCGATTCCGTCATAATAGCTGCGATGCATGGGTTTAGCGCCCCTTTTAGTATCCATCCCGGCTTTTGTATACTAATTATTAATAAATAAGTAAACAACTTTTTATATATTTAGATATATTTTTTTGTTATACTACGTAAATAAGAATAAGGAAAGCGTCGCCATGATTACGATTGAACAGATAAAAGCCGCCCGAGCGCTCCTGAAATGGACGCAGAGCACCCTGGCCGACGCCTCCGGCGTTTCCAAACCGGCGCTGGCTAATCTAGAGCGCGGCACGGTGACGCCGCGCGTGGAGACGATCAACGCCATCACCAAGGCGCTGGAGGAAGGCGGGGTGGAATTCACCGCCGGGCCGGGCGTGCGCCTGCGCAGCGAAATCTTAAACGTGCAGCTGCTTGAAGGCGGCGACGCCATTTTCCGCCTGTGGCAGGACATGTCGGATACGCTGAAAAACGGCGGCCTGCGGCTAATCAGCGGCGTCGATGAGCGCAATTTCGACCATATGGCCGGGAAAGAACGCTTCCGCCAGGTGCTGGAGAAATTCCACAAGCAGGGCATTACCAGCCGCATCCTCGCGCGCGAAGGCGACACGTATTTCGTTGAGCCGGCGTCGCATTACCGCTGGGTGCCGGAGGCGCTTTTCTCCCAGGTGCCCTACTTTATCTATGAGAATAAATACGCCATCTTCCTCACCCATCCCACGCCGCGCGTGGTGCTGATCGAGAACAAGGCCATCGCCGACAGCTACCGCAAGCAGTTCAACGCCATCTGGGAATCCGCCGCCGTGCCCAGTGCGGCTTAAAAGCGGTTTCGCGGGCGGTTCACCGCCGCCACCATGCTGTAGCTGATAATCATAAGCAGAAACCAGGAGCCAAGCTTGGCGAGCGGCACCATGCGCCAGCCGTTCATTTGATTGGGATAAAGCCACGCGCCGGTGAGAGTGCCGACATTCTCGGCAATCCAGATGAAGAGCGACACCAGCAGAAACCCCAGCAACAGCGGCATGTGCCGGTACTCCCTCCACACCTTGAAATACACCCACGTCCTGGCGAACAGCAGCGCGGTAACCGCAAACAGCGCCAAGCGCATGTCCGCCATGTAATGGTGGGTGAAGAAATTGATGTAGATGGCGGCGCCAAGCAGCAAAATCGCCCATACCGGGGGGTGGCAGGTGAAGCGGAAATCGAACAGCCGCCACACGCGCGCCAGGTAACTGCCCACGCAGGCGTACATGAAGCCGGTGAACAGCGGCACGTTGCCGATTTTGAGCACGCTGGCCTCCGGGTAAATCCATGAGCCTTTGGCGGTCTTGAATATTTCCATCGCCGTACCGACGACATGGAAAATGAGGATGACCTTGGCTTCCTCCCACGTCTCCAGCCGGGCGAACAGCAGCCAGGCCTGCACGGCCAATGCCGCAATCACCAGGAAATCGTACCGGCTCAAGGCCGCCTCGCGGGGATAAAAGAAATACGTGCCGATCAGCAGCGCCACCATGATGCCGCCGAACAGGCACGCCCAGCCCTGCTTGATGCCGAAACGCAGGAATTCATAAAATCCTGCCACCACCCTGCCCTTTCGCTCGAAGCGCTGGCCGAAAGCCTCCTCGCGCGCGGCAAAACGCGCAATCAGCGGCCAGTTGCGGGAGGGGTGGGAATCCATAGCTATATGAACGTTATCCCGGCGCAGGCCGGGATCCATCGTTCCACTTGCACAAGCGGCAGGAGTGGATCCCGGCCTGCGCCGGGATAACGGAAGCGTGTCAATGCAGCTCCATCAGCTCGTCCATCGACACCTGGTTGCGGCCTGTGTGCTTGGCGATGTAGAGGCGCGTGTCGGCGGATTTATAGAGCGTGCTGGCGTCCAGCTGTTCGTCAAACCGCGCGCCCGCGATGCCGATAGAGACGGTGCAGCCGAGCGGCATGGTTTTGGAGCCGCCCTCGAACACCTGCCGCGCCACCTGCGAGCGGATGCGCTCGGCCACCCAGAACGCGCCTTCGGCGGGCGTTTCGGGCAGGATGATGCCGAATTCCTCGCCGCCGATGCGCGCGGCCAGGTCGGTCTCGCGCATGCATTCGCGCACGATGTCGGCCACCCCTTGGATCACCCGGTCGCCGATTTCCTGGCCGTGCTGCGCGTTGATCTTCTTGAAATGGTCGATGTCGATCAGCACGATCGAAAGATCGTCCCGGCTGCGCTTGATGCGCTTGAGTTCTTCCTCCAGGCGGGTGAAAAACGCGTGCCGGTTGGAAAGGCCGGTTAACAGGTCGGTTGCGGCCATGCGCTGGATTTCGCCGCGTGCGCGGCTTTCCGCCTCCACCCGGTCGGTGATGTCGCGCAAACTTCCCACCGAGCCGATAATGGCCCCCTCATGGTCGTACCACGGGTAGGACACGTCGGAAATCCAGATGGTTTTCCCCTCCTTGGTGCGGATCAGGTAATCCGCCTGCCATTTGCTTACCCTGCCTTGCTTGCGCGATTCCTCGAGCGCGCCGAACGACTCCAGCGGCCTCATCGCGTCGCTCACAATGCGCGTTTCCTGGATGAGCGAACGCAGCTGCAGCCGCTTCATCTCCTCCGGCGTATAGCCCAGCAGCCGCACGATGGACGGGCTGATGTAGTCGTACTTCATCGTATCGTAGCGCAGGCGGTAAATGGTATCGGTGGAATAGGAGGTGAGCAGCTCGATCTCGGATTTCAGCTCGCGCATGGACGCCTTGCCCGGCGCGCGCATGGATTTATGCAAGCGGCGAAGGAAAAGACGGATAAACGCGCGGGGACGGGACAGGGAAAAAGGCATGACGCAGCCACTTTACCACATGGCGGCGAGCGGTCAAGCCGCCAGGCTCTTCTCCATAAACCCGTTCAGCCGCCGCGAGAATGCCGCCGGATCGACCATCTCCTCGCCTTCCAGGATACGCGCCTGCTCGAAGAGCAGCCAGGTGACGTCCTCCACCTCCGGCGCATCGGCGGCGGATTGCGTTTTCCTTGCCAGCGCCTTCAGGATGGGGTGGTGCGGGTTCACCTCCAGAATCTTCGGCATGCCGGAGGGAAGCTGCTTCTGCTCGATGAGGAAGCGCTCCAGC
>CAYMDD010000044.1:0-3988 GCA_964389045.1 uncultured Rickettsiales bacterium | reverse complement strand
CCATGACGTGCTCGCCCAGGATTTCCTTCATGCGCGCAATCAGCGCATCCGTATCGCCGCTGCTTTCTTCCGCCGCATCCTGCGCCGGCGCATCCGCATCTTTCAGCTCGATATCCGCGCGGGTGATGGATTTGAACGGTTTTCCCTTATACTCCTGCACCACGCTCAACCAGAAATCATCCACATGGTCGGTGAGCAGCAGCACTTCCAGCCCGCGTTTCTTGAAGCCTTCCAGCTTGGGGTTCTGCTTTAAGGATTCCAGCCGCTCACCGGTCAGCACATAAATCGCCTCCTGGCCGTCCTGCATGCGCGCAACATACTCATCGAGGCTCACCAGCGCGTCGCCTTGCGCGGAGCTGTGGAAGCGGCAGCATTCCAGGATCGCCTCGCGCGGGGAATTGGCCTCGCACAAACCTTCCTTTAAGACCGCGCCGAAATTCTTCCAGAAATTGGCGTAGCCTTCCGCGTCTTTCTCCGATTTCTTTTTCAGCTCGCTCAACACCTTCTTGGCCACGGATTCGCCGATTTTCTTTAAGACCGGGTTGGCCTGCAACGTCTCGCGGCTGATGTTTAAAGGCAAATCCTCCGAATCGATCACGCCGCGCAGGAAACGCAGGTAATGCGGCACCAGGTCCAGCCCCTCGTCGGTAATGAACACGCGCTTGACATAGAGCTTCACCCGGCGCTTGCGGTCGGGGTGAAACAGGTCGAAGGGGCGCATGGAAGGGATGAAGAGCAGGTAGCTGTATTCGAGCTTTCCCTCCACCTTCTGGTGGAGCGTCAGCCACGGATCGTCGGCGGTGTGGCCGATATGGCGGTAGAATTCCTGGTATTGCGCTTCCGTAATTTCGGATTTCGGACGCGTCCATAAAGCGCTGGCCTGGTTGACGGTTTCTTCCTTCCCCTCCTCGTTCACGATGCGGATGGGAAAGGAGATATGATCCGAATAGGTCTGCACGATATGGCGCAGGCGGAAGAAATCGAGGTAGTCCTCCGCGTCTTTCTTCAAATGCAGCGTCACCGTGGTGCCGCGCGGCGCCTCTTCTTCCAGCGATGAGATGGTGAATTCCCCCGCCCCGTCCGACGCCCACAGGCTGGGGCTGTTGCTGCCCGCCTTCCGCGAGCGGACTTCCACGGTATCTGCGATCATGAACGCGGAGTAAAATCCCACCCCGAACTGGCCGATGAGGGATAAATCCTTGTCCTTGGCCTGGCTCACGGCGGAGAGGAAGTTTTGCGTGCCGGAGCGGGCGATGGTGCCGAGGTTTTCGACCATTTCGTCCGCCGTCATGCCGATGCCGTTATCGGTAATGTGCAAGGTGCGCGTTTCTTTATCGGCGCGGATGGTGACGCCGAGCGCGCTTTCGCCCTCCAACAGCTCCGCTTTCGTCAGGCTTTCGTGCCGGAGCTTGTCGCAGGCGTCGGAAGCGTTGGAAATCAGCTCCCGCACCGCAATGTCGCGGTTAGTGTAGAGCGAATGAATCATGAGTTGCAGCACCTTGCCGGTTTCTGCGCTGAATGCGTGGGTTTTAGCGTTTTTTTGCGTCATGGCCGTTTTTTATGGTATGATGAGATAAGTTCAAACGTTAACGCCAATATGGTCGAATCCATGCGTTTCTTCAAGGCCCTGCTGTTTTGCATCTGTTTAAGCCTGCCCGCCCACGCCGCCGATAAGGATCAGGCGCGCCTCAACTCGGACCTGGTCTATAAAGCCCAGTTCGGCAAGGCCGAAGATGTGGCGATCCTGCTGGAAAGCGGCGCCGACCCCGAAAGCGCCAACGCGCTCGACCAGTCGGCCATGGCCATCGCCGCGCAGCGGAAGGAGGACGAAGGCATTAACATCATGGAAGCGCTGGTCAAAAGCGGCGCCAATATCGACGGGCGCGACCCCAATAACCAGACCCCCCTTTTCTATGCCGCCCGCACCGGCAATCTGGACGCGGTCAAATGGCTGCTGGCGCATGGCGCGGATTACGCGGCGTATGATAAAAACAATAACACCGCCCGCACCCTCGCTTTCAGCCAGGGGCACAAGCACATCCAGGAATACATGGACGAGTTCGTCAAGCGCTTAAGCGCCGAGCGCAACGCGCAGTACGAGCAGATGAACAAGGAGATTCAGGCCAACTACATCGAGCGCCAGAAAGAGATCATCGCCCGCGAGCGCCGCCTGGTGGAAGAGCAGAAAGAGCTGGAGCGCCAGCGCCGGATGCTGGACGAATCGAAGCAGAAAGCCACGCAGAAAGACCGGGAGACGGCATATAATGCCGCCAAGGCGGACAACGAGAAACTGGAGGATTTATACGAATCCGGCGCGTTCGAGAAATCCCTGCGCACGCTTTCCTTTGAGGCCTGCGCGTTCCAATACTGGTCGTATGTCCGCGATGTCCGCGTCACGGCGGAGCCGGGCGAAGAGGAGCTGAACGCGCTGATCCATCGATACGCCAACAGCGTGCCCGCCCTGCGCCGCGAGCTGCGCGAAACCTACCGGTTAAGGAGGGAATACCTAAACCGTATCGTCAATCCTTCCCAGAATAAAATTCAAAGCCAGCTGGCAAGCCTCGGGTCGAACGCCACGCTCGCTAAGGAAGGCGTGGGCAGGAAAGCCGACGCCGAGAAACGCTGCCGCGAAATCGCCAACAGCTGGCGGATGGAGCTGCGGAAGGAATAGGCTTATAATTACTCCCCCCGCCTGCCCCTGCCTAGCCGGGCGCCCCGTAAACGGGAGGGGTGAAAACGCGCCGCAATCGTCGGAGCAGTAAAAGCCCAAGCGTTTTACGCCGCGGCGATACCCTGCTCTTTCAAATAGTGTTTCATCATCAGCAGATCGTGCCACGCGAGGCGCTTCTGTCCCGGCGAGCGAAGCAGGTAAGAGGGGTGGAACAGCACCGCCACCGGCACGGCCTGGCGAAGATATGGGTTAATATATTCATGCATCCTGCCGCGCAGTTTGGTGATGCCCACGCTTTTCTGCAGCAGCGCGCCGACGGCGGTGCCGCCGCTTAAAATCAGCAGTTTCGGCGCTATCAGCGCAATATGCTTTTCCACGAAGGGCTGGCAGATGGCTAGTTCCTCCTTGGTCGGCTGGCGGTTGCCCGGAGGCCGCCAGAACAGCGTGTTGCTGATGTAGACATTTTCCTTGCGGCTTAAAGAAATGCTGGCAAGCATCTTGTCGAGCAGCTGCCCGCTGGGGCCGCAGAAGGGAATGCCCTGGATATCCTCCTGCGCGCCCGGCGCTTCGCCGATCAGCATGATGTCGGCGTCCGGGTTGCCGTCGGAAAAAACGGTGTTCGTGGCAAGCTTCTTTAAGGAGCACCCTTCAAAGCCGCGCACGGCTTCCTCCAGGGATTTGAGCGTATCCGCGTCATCCGCCAGCCGTCGCGCTTCCGCGACGGCGGCTACCGGCGGCACCGGCGCGGCGGCTTTGGCGCGCGCTGGCACCCCCGCCTCGCTTACAGCTTCGTATACGGGCGCAGCGGCTTCGCGCAGAGCTGCTTGTGGAAGAACTGATCGATAGTCTCGTGGATGGTCTGCAATTGTTTCATCGACGCCTGCCTCCTGATACCATTCCAATAATTCCCGTGGTTGCATCTTGCGCCAACCTCGCACATAGTATGTTAAATTCCTATAGTATAATGGATAGTTTCCCATGCGCCAGCGCGAAGTGATGGAATACGATGCCGCCGTCGTCGGCGCAGGCCCGGCAGGCCTGTCCGCGGCCATCCGGCTGAAGCAGCTCTCTCCGTCCGCAAAAGTCTGCATCCTGGAAAAAGGTGCCGAAGTCGGCGCGCACATCCTCTCCGGCGCGGTGTTCGATCCCAGATCGATCAATGAACTGCTGCCTGAATGGAAGACGCTGGGCGCTCCGCTTACCGTCGAGGCGCGCGAAGACCGCTTCTACCTCCTCACCCGGGCGCAGAGCCTCCGCCTGCCCGTGCCCGCGCCGCTGCGCAACGAAGGCAATTACATACTCTCGCTGGGAGAACTT
>CAYMDD010000043.1:0-9835 GCA_964389045.1 uncultured Rickettsiales bacterium | reverse complement strand
CTTTCTCGATATTGCCACGGTTGGCATTAAATACTGGGATAGGCAGCGACACGCCGACAATAAACGCCTGATCGCCGCTATCACGGAAGTCCCGTACACCAACACTTAGGCGCGGATCAGGAATGGCATTCGCCTGTTCCAGTTCAAGCCGCGCTTTCGATTGCTCCAAGCTACTATTCAGCTTCACCAGATCAGGGTTGGCTTTCAGCTTTTCTTCCAGCGATGTCGCCTCTGGCTTTGCAATGGCATAAAACGCTGCGCTATCGAGTGGCAGGGCGAAGCGTTCTTCACCCATTAGCGCAGCCAGTTTCTTGCGGGAAATATCACGCTCACGGTTTGCCTTATCAAGCGCGATGGTGGCGGTGGAGCGTTCCACTTCCGCACGGCTTTTCTGAATCAGCGGTGCGGCGGCAGCGCCCACGCGCACACTGACCGATTTCAACACATCCACGGCCAGTTCTTTTTGCTCAGTGGCAAGACGTACATTTTCTTCCGCCGCCACCACATCCGCATAGGCGGTGGTAACATCGCGGATAACATCAAGCGTTGCCGCCTGTTCATCGAGCGAGGCAATCTCTAACCCTTTACCCGCGATGCTTTCCCGTGCCGAAATCTTCCCGCCGATGGTAATTTCCTGCGTGACCCCAACCGTCACTTCTGCCGAATCAAACCCTTTATATGCCCCTTGACCTGCAACATTCTCCGCTTCCAATCCCACCTCTGGGTTTACCCATGCCCCAGCCTGCCGTTGCTCACCCTTGGCGGCTGCAACACCACTATTAAATGCTTTTAAGCGTGGTGACTGTGTGAGTGCCTTGGCAATCGCATTATCAAGCGTAAAGCCAGTGGCCTTTACAGGTGCAGCCACAGCAGCAGGTGGCGGTGGTTCGGTTTGCTTTTCTGGTTCAGCGAAAGCGGGCGCACTGGTTAGCATGGTGGCGCAGAGCAGCCACACGGGGAGCTTATATGGGTTTGGCATCGGGAGTTCTCACACTTAATTCCTTGGATAAACACAAAAGGACATGCGACATCAGAGCACCTGAACAGGCACTCTTTCAGGCGCAAGCCTGCTTTATGGAATTAAGCGTGGGAGGGTGGCTTGAGTGGTGGTCCGACCACTACGGATGTCGTGGCATCCTGCTCAAGAACAAAAACCGTTCGGCTGGAAGCCGTCATCGGTGCAGCAACAGTCAAATTAGGCATGGCCGATACATGAGGGCAGCAGCAATGATGTCCAGCGTTGGCTATTTTGCCATCATCCTGCTTTTCGCTTTTGGACTGTTTCTTCGACTGCTCAGCCATCTGGCAGTTATCGCCTTCACAGTTCATATCGTATGCGTGTGCGATAGGCGCAACAAACAACGACAGAACAACAAAAAGCGAAAGGATGACCTTTTTCATGACGAGCATGGTAGCTGAATATAATTAAATTTCAACTAACTTATGTTCTTCAGTAGAACAGTATAACCCGTACACAGAACAACTCAATAAACAACCGAAGCGTGTACTATTTTTACCCCACATATATTTTTGGTTGAAATTTCTGATTGAGCATTTATAAATTACCCTACGGTAAAAGCAGGATAAAACAAAAGTATGCACGAGGAAGCTATGGCTATTCCCGAACGAGCATATGACCGGCTGCAAAACCTGTGGAGGCGCTTAGGGTTATCTCAGGAGGACATATATTACGCGATTGAAAATGACCAGTTGCGTACCTCCGTCTGGATGCCGATGCGTTTCATGGAACGTGGCGTTATCAAAGATGGAAAATTCGTTTTTGTGCGTCATGAATGTAGGGAAGGCTTTATCGGGGTGCGCCCGCAAGACTTCCACCGGATTTGTAGTACAGGTCGGGCAAAACTCCGCATCTTCCGCTCAGTGAGGCAGGAAGACCATATCTTACGCCTTGCATATGAACCGCCGCAGCCCGGCATAACCGTGCGGATTCATGATCTGGTGGTGCTTCAGGAAGACCGCAAACGCTTCGAGCAGAATTACGATTTACCGCAGGACGACAACACGCTGCATTTCCCAGTGAAGCCGGGTGTGGAAGGAAACTTCCGCTATTCCAACGATTACCGGCATATCACCCTAAACGGCCATGAATACCGGCTGGGCGACGTGCAGGCGCGTATCATAGAGCAACTGCATGATGCTGCCCGCAGCCGCCAACCGTGGATACATGGGAAAACCCTGATTTATGAGTCTGGATCACAGGCTTTGCGCGTGCGCGATATTTTTAAGCATCAACGCAAATGGCGGGAACTTATCAAATCCGATGATCGCGGCTATTACCGCCTGAACATTCCCTCAAATGAACTTCAGAATAACCCAGCCAATGGTGCCGTAGAAAGCCAGCAGCGCGAACAGCGCCATCAGCAAAAATCCAACCACGCGGGCTAGCAGCCTGTACCAACGCGGCTTGCCGCTCCAATAACGCCGCTCGTTTTCTTCATCCAGTTTGTTCTGGTAGCGGTAACCCATCATCCACCCCGCCGCGTATTCTTGAGCAGGACAATCAGGGCTTCCTGCGCCTTCGTATTCATGCCGTGAAAATGCTCCAGCAATTCCGCCTCGCGCTTATTCAACACCGGCTCGAATTCAATATCCTGATCCGGCAGAAAGAAACCCATCGGCAGGTGCATCGCATCGGCGAATTCCTGCAATAGCGCCACTGAAATGCGGTTGGTGCCATGCTCATATTTCTGCACTTGTTGGAAACTGATTGGCTTCTTGATGCGCTGGCCAAGTTCTTTTTGGCTGATGTCACGCATCAACCGCGCTTGGCGGAGTCGTGCGCCGATATAGGCGTTCACGGGATTGATGATGTGTTGCACTGCATACCTCGTTCCTTTGTTGGGTAACGAGGTATCTCAACGCCGACTGGCGTCGGGAGGTTAGTAAGCCAAAAACCCGGCTGCGACCTATTTCCACGAGGGTGTTATATTCAGCCGCCCTCCCGACATATGGTCGTGGAGGGACATTTCGTGAATACGAGTCCTTCAGTCGTATGGTTTTTAGGGTTACTACACCCCGTTACACGAAAATCAGCATAAAGGTTGCCACTAAAAGTGCAATAAATAGGTGGGGTTATATGCAAGGGGGGACGGTGCGCCCCCTCTCAGCCCCACCTAAGCCCACCCCAGCGCCCCACCCAAGCCCCTTGACAGGGGTTTTTTGCATTAAAACGGGACAAAATCACCATTTAGGGGGGGCGCACCAGCCCCACCCAAGGTCACCCCTTAGCCCTCACCAAGCCCCACGCCAGCCCCCCGTATCGTCGTGCAGCCTGCGTTTGAACAGTTCAAACAAACGGAGGTCATCATGAACGATTCATACAAGCCAGTTTCTACCTTTGACGAGATTTGTCATCTCACCATTGAAACCATGCGGACGATGGAAATGGAAACCATCATGCAGCTACGCAAGCAGGCTATCCGCGAACTCGACCGCGCCAAACTCACCAAGGCCTGCCTCGATGCCGCTCTTTCCCTGAAAACGCAGGAGCTGGATGAAGCCGTGCGTGCGGAGGACGACAACCAACCCAGCTTGCTGGATTGATTTTTCAATAACCCCATCAGCTCAGGAGATTTTTATGGAAGAGCCAAGCACAGATGAAATTTTTGCACAACTTAGGGACATGTTTATCGAGATGATTCTTCGAAAGAAGCAGTTCGTAGACGCCATCGAGGAAGAAGCCCGGAATCACATGCTAGCCGCACGGCTTGTCCACGACCTCATGGGGAGAGTCAGAGCTGTAGCACTCTCTCTAAGTCAGGAGTTCGAAGAGGACGAGGCATTAGGCAAATACGATTGAACGGTTTTCGCAATGGATTGGTACAGGGTTTATCACGGTATGCCAGAAGACGCTAAACTTAAGGTGATTGCCAAGCGCAGTCAGCAAACCATGGCGCATGTGGTCACGGTGTGGCTGTGCGTGCTGGACGCCGCTTCCCGGCATAAGACGCGCGGCACGGTGGAGGTGGATTCCGAACAGATCGCGGTGGTGCAGGACATCGACCAGCACATCGTGGAATCCATCCTTCAAACCTTCCGTGAAAAGGGCATGATTACCGAAGATAACCGGCTGGCAAGCTGGGAAACGCGGCAGTATCTGAGCGATAAAGAACGCGCTCAACGCGCCCGTGACAAAAAGAAACAGGATGTCACGGAAAATCACACGGCGTCACGCAGCGTCACGGAGAGTAACGCCGCGAAACGCAAAATCGGCAAAAAAGCACCAGATACAGATAGCAGATTACAGAAGTCAGATTCAGAAACAGATCTACAGAAAAACAGAATTACAGATAAAAAAAGCAGAGAGAGCGCAGAGGGAGAGCGCGAGAGGGAGGCGCGAAACGCGCCCCCAGAAAAAGACGCAGACAAGATCGCAGAGCAGATGCTCCAGATTTGGAATGCAGAGGTGCAGACCAAGCTCACCAAAGGGCAGAAGGCAAAGCTCACACCCAGACGCAAAGCGCAGATGCTGGAGCGTTGGCAGCAGGACTTCCAGCAGGATATGCGGTCATGGCGTTATTTCTGCGACATCATCAGCCGGTCAGATTTCTGTCTTGGAAAGCTGGAAGGCAAAGGTTGGACGATTGACCTCAGCTGGGCGGTCGCTTCCAGCGATCACGTTGCAAAAATCATGGAAGGCGGATTCTCCGGCGGCAAGCACCCGGCACCGCCGCCTGCCTGCAACGAGCCTGAACTACAAACCGGCTGGGATCATGTGCTGGCCTGTTTTGCAGGCAAGCATGGCAAACCGTCCTGCCAGAGCTGGCTTTCCGGCACCATCGTCACTGGCGCGGAGATTCAGGAAGGCGGCGCAACCGTTCTGATTTCCTGCCCGAACCGCTTTGTCCGGCAATGGCTGGAGCAGCATTATCTGGCCGATATGCAGCTGTGGTGGTCGGAGCATCGCTTCCAATCCCAGCGCATCACCGGCGTGCGCCTTCTGACGCTGGAGGCCGGATCATGAAAAATTGGACAGTCACCGATGTCGCCGAACGCTTCGAGGAAGCGGTGTACACGCTGAAACGCCTGCCGCCGGTGCGCGTGCAGGGATTCCAATCCACATGGCCGCCGGTCATTCTTTCCACGATGGAGTTATTGCAGGCCGACAAATTGCCGATGCGGTTGGGACCACCTTCCGCTGGTGCCATCAGCCGCATGGAAGAAACCATCCAGTGGATTTTCTTCCTCGATGATGAAGCCGACCGGCGCATTGTCTGGCTTCGCGCTGCCCGCGTGCCGTGGAAACCCATTTGCTGGCGGTTGGGTGTCAGCCGTACCACGGCACATTACCGCTATCGCATCGCGCTGATGAAGATCGTTATGCGCCTGAACTCCAAGCAGGGAGGGCGTTCCGGTGTTTGAACATAAAAACGCTAAACAGGGTGAACAAAATCCGCTATATATAGCCGTATGCTCGCCAGAGGTGCGTCATAACGGGTTGCCCCATCATCGGAGGGCAGCGCCATGACGATGACCTTCAAAGAGGCTTGGAACGCCAAACCCGATGGGCGCTCCCGCGAAGAAATCTTCCAATCCATTGTGCAGGGAATCAAAGATCGCTCCGGCGGCACGCTTTCGGATGTCGAGGCACATCAGGCTGCACGTAATCTGATCGCGTTTTGCCGGGAGCTTGCTGGGCTAAAGCAAGATGAAACCATAGGGAACCTTGATTCCACCGTGCAGCCTGTTATCGTGGAGGTGGAACATGAATGAATGTTCCGGGGCGTCGAAAACCCTAAGATTAGTGGTGGCATCAACCATTTTTGATGTAGAATCCTCTGCCATTCCTATGGTCGGGGAGATGATAGCCATGTTCAGGGCTTTGCCTAAAAGCTATCATGACCGTCTAATCTCGGTTTTTCGAACTCCCCGATCACCAGCATTGCACACCTTTGTTGGTGATCTCGTTTAACGAGCACCGGGAGTTGCGATGACGAAAAACATCTTCGAGGAACGGGCAAAGAAAGCAATCTTGCTGGCGAGGGTATCCACGCCGGATCAGGAATTGGGCTATTCCATTGAGGCGCAGAAATTCCGGCTTCAGGAATATTGCCTCCGGAACAATCTGGAATTAGTGAAAACATTTGAGATTGTGGAGTCTTCCACCGCCGGGGATCGTAAGCAGTATATGGCGGCGATTGATTTTGCCCGGAAGCAGAAAGAGCGCATCGCCATTATCACCGATAAGGTGGATCGCTTGCAGCGCCGCCTGACCGAAACGCCGTTGCTGGAAAAACTGATTAACGAAGGCAGGATTGAGCTACATTTCCATGTAGAAAACGTCCAGATTCACAAGAATTCCACCTCTCAGGAGCGGCTGATGTGGAATCTGCATGTGATTCTGGCACAAAGCTATGTGGATTCCTTGCGCGATAACGTGAACCGGAGCATCCAGCAAAAGCTGCGTAAGGGCGAATGGATCAGCCTTGCGCCGCTGGGGTATTTGCATATTAAAGGCCATGAAAATGAGCGCGGCACCGGTAAAATCACCGTTGACCCGGATCGCGCCCCGCTGATACGCAAGCTCTTTGAAACCTATGCCAGCGGGGAATACACGCTGGCCGACCTTACCCGGAAGGCCAAAGAATGGGGGCTTCGCAATAACTGGCGGGCGCAGGGTTGCCTATCAAAAGCGCATATCCATCGCATTTTGCAGAATCCGTTCTATTATGGGGTTATGCGCGTTAAGAAAACCGGGAAAGAATACCCCCATATTTATGAACCACTGGTGAGTAAGGAGCTGTTCGATGCCTGCCAAGCAGTGCGCCTTGGATGGAATAAAAAGCCGTTCAAATACGGCGGGAAGGAATATGTGTTTCGCGGCCTGATTACCTGCGCGGTCACCGGCAGGGTTGTTTCCGCCGATACCAAGCAGCGCAAACGCGCCGATGGAACGCCCTACGAAATCACCTACCTTGGCACATGGAACCCGGAGGACACCTCCAAAAAGATATGGGTGCGCGAGTATGAGGTGATGGAAGAAATCGAAGAGGTATTCCGCCAGTTGCAGCTAACGCCGGAGGCCATTGCCGAAGTGATGCGGTATGTCCGCAGCGGCGCAGGCTATGAGCGGGAGTATCATAAAACGCGGATGGAATCGCTGTATAAGGAACAGACCGCCATCAAAACGAAGCTGGATCGCCTCATGGATTTCTGGCTGGAGGGCAAGATCACCGAGGAAGAACACACCGAGAAGCGCAAGAGCTTGGTAGAGCGCCGCGACCTTATCACGGTAGAAATCCAGCAACACAATCAGGCCGACGACAAGTTTTCAGAGCGGTTGGTGGATGTGGTGAAAATTGGCGGAAATGCTTACGAACACTTCCAGCTGTCGAACGTCGAGGGAAAAAGGCGTTTGGTGAATTTGGTGTTTTCGACAGTAAAATTAAAAGGCCGAAAGCTAGAGTATGCCTTACGTTCCCCGTTCAACGACTTTATAAAAGTCGAAGAAATGGGTGAATGGCGGAGAGGGGGGGATTCGAACCCCCGAGACGGTTGCCCGTCTAACGGTTTTCGAGACCGCCGCATTCGACCACTCTGCCACCTCTCCATGGGAATGTGCCGTTTAGCTTAAAAGCCGGGTGGATAAAAGCAAATAAATTGTGGCCTTAAGCGGCGCGCCCGCCGGGTTTGGCGTCCGGCTGGGCGATGCGGGCGGTCCAGCCGGTATCTTCTTCCCGTCCGCCGCCGAAAAGCTTGCGCGTGAATTCGGCGGTAGGCTCGAAAATATGCTCGGTGGTGAATTGATCCCATGTGCGCGCGGTTTGGGGCAGGGCGGCGCGCGCACCCACGACGGCGACGGTATTGAGGCTCGCGCCCATCGCCTTGGCCGCGGCCAGCTGCCACAGCGCTCCTTTGTTGCCAAGTATCCGCTGCGTGGCGAGGTTCAGGCCGATGGAAGACGCCGTCCACAGAGCGGCTTGGGGCAAGTGCCCTACTTCGTGCGCATAGATCTCCGCTTCCTTCGCCTTGCATTCGGGCGAATCGGGCGTGAAGCCCTGCCTGGCCGCCCAGGACTTGGCGGAGAGCTTGGCACCGAGGCGGAATGCACCGCCCAGCACCGGCTCCAGCGCCGATTGCATGCCTTGCATCAGCTGCGGCGTATAGGTCTGCGCAGCCAGGGTGATGGGCACGGCGCCGAAATCGCCGACGAATTCGCCGGCGTACCAACGCCAGAGATTATCGTCCTTGCCGTGATGGTGGTGATGGTCATGGTCATGATCGTGGCCGTGGTGCTCATGCGCGCCGTGGTGGTGGCCGCAGCCCATCGGGAATTTGACGCCTAAGCGGCGTTGGAACCAGTTGTCGAGATATGGCTCGGCGGCATCCGTCAGCGTGCAGGCGATGGCGTGATTGGTGGTATAGGCCAAATCCTCCCTGTGGCCGCCATCGGATTGGCGGTCGGGGGGAGAGGGGAAAACAGTGCTCGCGTTGCCGGACATGGATGTTACTTTATAACATTTCCCTATTCCCCGTCCAGGCGGCTGTAAAGCAATTTGTTATATTATAACATCGGTAAAGCTTCGGCTTTACAGCGGCGCGCGGCGGTGGTTAACTCTATCTTTACCCTAAAAACGCGTAAGAAGCCATGCCTCACTTGCTGATTGTGAATGCCGAATTCTATGCCGAGCTGGCGGATGCGCTCGCGCACGGGGCGGTGCGGGCGCTGGAAGCCGCGGGGGCGACGCGAGAAGAAATCCGCGTGCCGGGTGCGCTCGAAATTACTCCCGTGATCCGCTATGCTATTGAATCTAAAAAATATGATGGGTTCGTGGCGCTGGGTTGCGTGATCCGCGGGGAGACGACGCATTACCAGATCGTCTCGGAGGAAAGCGCCCGCGGCCTCACCTGGCTGATGGTGGAGCATGCGGCCTGCATCGGCAACGGCGTCCTGACGGTGGAAAACGAGGAGCAGGCGTGGGAGCGCGCCGACCCCAAGCGGGGGGACAAGGGCGGGGCGGCGGCCAGGGCGGCGCTCGCATTGATCGCGGTTAAGCGGCGGTTTTACGTATGAGCGAGGAGAAGCCGAAGAAAAACCCTTCGCTCATCGCCAAGAGCAACGCGCGGCAGGCGGCGGTGCAGCTGATTTACCGATTAAAGGTTACGGGTGAGAATCTCGACGCTGCCAAGCTAGCCAAGTCGTATGAGGCCTACCTCCACGGCGGCAGGGAGGCGCATGCCCCCAGCATTGCTCCGCACAAGCCCACCTTGCAGAAGTTGCTGGAAGGCGTGCAGGCGCACGGCGAAACGCTGGACGGCATGATCGACAATGTTTTAAACGAAAAATGGAGCCGCGCCCGCATGTCGCCGCTGCTGGTGGCGATTCTGGAGTTGGGGTTTTACGAACTGGACGCCAGCCGCAACGTGGCCGTAGCCGTGCTGGTGGACGAATACACCCGCCTCGCCCAGGCGTTTTGCGACGAAGAGGAGGTGAGCTTCGTCCATGCCGCCATGCAGAAGATGGCGCGGCACTTGCGTGGATGAGTTCGGGCTGATCGCCATGTATTTGAAGCCGTTGGCGGCGGCGGAAGGTTTAAGGCTTGCCGACGATGCAGCGCTGGTGGATGTGCCTGCGGGCAAACAGCTGGTGGTGACGAAGGACGCGCTGGTGGCGGGGGTGCATTTCTTCGGCACGGAAGCGCCCGGCCTGATCGCGCGGAAAGCACTCCGCGTCAATCTTTCCGACCTGGCGGCGATGGGCGCGGAGCCGATGCTTTACTTCCTGGCGCTGGCGCTGCCCGCTTCCACGGATGAGGCATGGGTACGGGAGTTCTGCGCCGGGCTTCGGGAAGATCAGGAGACGTTCGGCATTAGC
>CAYMDD010000042.1:0-9965 GCA_964389045.1 uncultured Rickettsiales bacterium | reverse complement strand
ACTTTATATCGAGGGCTATCTTTGGGATGAACCGCAGGCGAAAGCGGCTATCCGCAAAGGGGTGGATGCCGCGAAAAATGCAGGCTGCAAGGTGGCGTTTACCCTTTCGGATACGTTCTGCGTCGAGCGCCACCGCGCGGAATTTCTGAGCCTCCTGGAAGGCCGGGTGGATATCCTCTTTGCCAACGAGTCGGAATTGCTAAACCTGTTTGAAACGTGCGACTTTGACGCAGCGGTGCAAGCGCTCCGCGGCAGGTGCGAAATCGCCGCCGTCACGCGCAGCGAGAAAGGCTGCGTGGTCGTAAGCGGCGGGAAGCCGGAAGCCGTACCCGCCGCACCGGTGGCGCGCGTGGTGGACACCACCGGCGCGGGCGACCTCTTTGCAGCGGGCTTTCTCTTCGGCCTTACCCGCGGCTGGGAGCTTGGGCGAAGCGCCCGCCTCGGCAATGCCTGCGCCGGGCAGATCATTCAGCAGCTCGGCGCAAGAGCGGACATAAAGGCATTAGGTATTAGGCATTAAAGGAAAGAGGTGTTACAGAATTCATGCCTCCACCCTGATCCCTAACGCCTGATGCCTAATGCCTTACCCCTCTACTTCCAGCCGCGCATGCTCGCCCTGCTGGCCTTGGGCTTTTCCAGCGGCTTGCCGCTGGCGCTGACCGCCTCCTCTTTAAGCGTCTGGCTGCAAGAATCAGGTGTGGATATGGCGGCCATCGGCCTGTTTGCCGCCGTAGCCACGCCTTATTCGCTGAAATTCCTCTGGGCGCCGCTGGTGGACGGCGCATCGTTCCCTGTATTGGGAAGGCTCTTAGGCCGCCGGCGTGGTTGGCTGATAGGCGCGCAGGCCTGCCTTTGCTTAAGCATCCTTGGCTTAAGCATTGCCGACCCTTCGGTAAATCCCTGGTTCACTGCCTTGGCGGCGCTGATTGTGGCGTTCTTTTCGGCCACGCAGGATATCGTGGCGGATGCCTACCGCGTGGAGTTGCTGCCGCAGGAGAAGCAAGGCGCCGCGGCAGGCGTATTTGTGGTGGGCTACCGCTTCGGCATGATCGCCTCTTCGGCTGGCGCGCTGCTGCTGGCCGAGCATCTTGGCTGGCATACTGCTTATCTGATGATGGCCGGGCTGCCGGTAATCGGCATGCTGGCTGCGCTTTGGGCGGGAGAGCCGAAACGGGCATTTGAGGAGAATGCGGAAATCGAGGGGGGCGACCGGTTGGCGCGGCTCAACGCCTGGATGCGCACGCATATTGCCGATCCGTTCAAGGAATTCGCCTCCCGCCCGCAATGGGTGACCTTGCTGCTGTTCGTGGTGCTCTATAAGTTTGCCGATGCGTTTATCGGGCTGATGACCAACCCTTTTCTGCGTGAGATCGGCTTCAGCAAGGAGCAGATCGCCTATATCGTAAAACTGTACGGACTGATCGCTACGCTCTTGGGCGGGTTGATCGGCGGTGTGGTGGTGTATCGCTTGGGGCTGATGCGCAGCCTTTTTCTCGGCGGTATCCTGCACGGCGTCACCAACTTGCTTTTCGTCTGGCAGGCGCGCGCCGGTGCGGACCTGGAAGTGCTGGCAGCCGTGATAACGCTGGAGAATTTCAGCGGCGGGGTCGGCACGGCGGCGTTTGTCGCGTTCTTAAGCGCCCAGTGCAATATGCGGTTTACCGCCACGCAATACGCGCTCTTAAGCGCTTTATCCGCCACGGCGCGCACCTGGCTTTCCTTGCCCGCGGGCTGGGTGGCCAAAACCATGGGGTGGGAGATGTTTTTCATACTCTCCGCCCTGCTTGCGCTGCCGGGACTGCTATTGCTTTATCCGCTCTCCCGCAGCATGTCTAAACAGAAAAAGCAGACAGCCGTTTAAGGCAGCGCGGCCTAGTCGGGATCGATCACAATATCGGCACCGTTATCGCCGCCATCGGTGCCGTTGGCGCCGTTATTCGAATTATCGGTACCGTTGCTGTTATCGGTGCCGTTGGCGCTGTTGCTGCCGTCCGTACCGTTCGTGCCGTTGCTGTTATCGGTGCCATTCGCATTGTCGGTGCTGTCAACGCCGTTGGAACCATCCGGCGGCGGCGGAGGCGGGGGCGGCGGCGGAGGCGGGGGCGGCGGAGGCGGGGGCGGCGGAGGTGGCGGGGGCGGCGCAGGCACAAAAAACGCGAAATCCTCGTTCTTCGAGACGGCGCGCGCGCTGATGTTGCGGTAGTCGCCGTATTGGTTCTGGCCGCTGGAGAAAAAGCGCGCTATCGGCGGCGAAAAAATCGGCCACGGGTAAATGGCTTCGTACAGCACGACATTCTCGCTCTGACCGATGCCGTTTGCGCCCTGATCGTTGTCGTATTGATTATTGTTATTGACGTCATCGTAAGTGGCGCAGTTGACGTCGAAGCACGGCTCCGGTTGCCCGATACGGTCGAAATCCTGATAGGAAAGGATACGGAACTGCAACCGGTCGGAGCGCAGAAGCCCTGCCGAAAGATCATTAAAACGCTGGCGCACATACGCTTCACGGCTGTTATGCCCCGGGGCGACGTAACCCGTTCTGCCCACACGCGAAGCCACGCTGGTAGCCCCTTCCATCACGGCGGTGATGAACATGATGATCGAAAGCTCCACGATTGCCATCAGCAGCACGAAAAGCACCGGTGCGATAATTGCGAATTCAATCGCCACCGCGCCGTCGCTGCGCGCATTTTTGCGCATGGCGGCATAAATCTTTCTGCGCGCCAGCCGGATGGCGGCGCGCCTGCGGCCATTGCGGCAGGCTTTTTGAACGGACGAGAAGATGTCGGCGTGTGGATGATGCATAATTCTACTTTGTCAGCTTGATCGTGAACTGCACGACGCTCCGCGCAATCTGCTGGAATGCTGTGCGGAGCGCTGCGGCATCGGGGGCGTAGAAATATCTGCCTGCGGGCGCACCGCCGCCGGTGGCGCATTGCTGCATCAGAGGCTCATTGATCTCGTTTTGCGGACCGAATGCAACGACATAGAGCTTAACGCCTGCGGAGCGCACGTTGTTGCACAAGATGAGCGTACTGTTATCGTCATTGGCAATGAACGTTTCATCGTTGGGATCGTTCGGATTCCCGAGGAACACGGTATTTTCGCCATCGGTCATCAGCACCATCGCCTTGATGAGCCGTTGGTGCGGCTGGATGCTGTTCGGATCGACCGGCACGCCCGATACGCCCCAGCCGTCATTGCCTTCCCATTTGGGAGAAAGCGTGTACCATCCCCACATCAGACCGATATTAACGCGCGTATAGCCGGTCGGATAAATGCCGTTGACCATATTGATGACGGATTGTTTATCATTCCGCGCAAAGAGGATTGAGCTTAGTTCCGAATAATCGGTTGCCAGCGTCGCTCCAAAAATAGGAGCGACGCTCAAATCCAGCTGGGTGCGCGTGCCGCCGCTTGGGTAGGAATCAATTTTGCAACTCCCGTCCAGCGGCGTGGCAGGCAAGGAGGGATTATAAGCGCCCGTTACGTAATTGGCGGTGGTGTTGGGATAGAAAAAGCAGGGAGATGCGGTGGGATCGAGGTTAAGCAGCTTGCCGCGGGGCGTGCGAAAGCGGGTGGCTTCATTGGTTGGAGGGTTATCCAGATATTCTTCCGTATTGGAGGCTTCCGGGTCGCCTGCTACATGCACGTCGGGGCGGCGGTTGGAAAGATGGCCGCGCGGCGGTGCGAAAAGGTACGGATACACGCGCGGAGTGCCGTTGTTCCGGTAATTGCCTTCGATGTTCTGAAGATTTCCGGGAGCAATGCCGTTGACGGTCTGGAACGAAACGCCGCTAGCGCCGCTGTAAAGGCCTGTATACGCCGTTTTCGCCCAGTCTTCAGTCCCCGCCACGTTCACTAGGCTTACCGCTGTGGTGTAAGGTATGACGGAGACGAATACGTTCGGCAGCGATGCCTCCTGGCCGTAGATGATGTCGAGCAAATCAGACACCGCAGTACGCAGCGCATCGATCTTGCGCCCGGAGGTAAAGCTGCGGCATTGGCCGTTTGGCACCGGCGTATCCGACGGGCAGTTCATCGAGGCGGTGCTGTCCAGCGCTAGGGACAGCTCCAGAATGGTCTCCGGGCTGGTGACATAACCGCGCCGCGTGTTCGATTCGACACGGATGGTGGAGTTATCGAAGCCCGCGATGCGCATGAGCGTATTCGGCAAAGTGAAAGTGGCCGAGCCGGTATATTCGCCGACGGCGCTGGTGCCGGGGGGTTTGGTGATGGTGAATTCGGTGCGTGTCGTGCCCATATAGCCGGGGGCGAAATTGGCATCGAACAGCCGCCCGGCTTCGGCAATGGCTTCCGTGCTTTCGGCGGTGGCGGCAGCCCCCAGCAGCGCTGCATCCAGCCCGCTCTGCGCGCGTGCGTACACTGCATGCATCCGCGCCACATCGATGGCAACGCCCGCGCAGATGAACAGCACCGGGATCATGATGCCCACGATCAGCGCCGCCGCGCCGCCGGTATCCTGCGACAATGGAAGCGTCGGGCGCTTGGGCTGAGTTGGCATAGGATTTTCCATAGCTTATGGATTTACAGCATTAGACCATAAAAGGCAATTGCTGTTCAATGAATATAGTATTACAATACAGTATAAAAATTAACACATCTTTACCATAAATGCGGTAATAATGAGATTCATGCTGGCCAGTTTTATCCGCTTTGCTCGTTGTACGCGCGCCGTCGCCGCGGCGGAATTCGCTTTCATACTGCCTGTCTTATTGCTGCTCCTGTTTGGCGCGGTCGAGATATCCCGCATGGTAATCATTCACCAGAAACTGGATAAAACCGTGGATTCTCTGGCGGATATCATTACCCGCTCCCGCAGCGTCACCCGCAATGATTTGAACAACATGGCCGTAGCCGCGGAGGAAATCCTAAAACCCTATCCGCTCACCAACAGTAACGGATCGGTGATCTTCTCCTCTGTCGTCAACCGCACCACGGCGAACCCTCCCTGCGCAGGCGCGGGTCCGTGCGTCTCCTGGCAGCACAAGCTGTTCAATACATCCACCGCCAGCACCGTCGGTACTGACGGCGGTAGCGCTACGCTTCCGAACGGCTACACCCTGCCCGTTGACCAGAATGTGATCGTCGCGGAGTTTTTCTACGATTTCGCGCCGATGGCGTCAGCCACCGCCAGATTGATTCCGGCGATGCAGGCGCGCAGAATTCACAAAGTGGCGATGTACAAGCCCCGTACCGACACGCTGGAAGATATTAGTGCCGGAAATGCCGCAAACCGGTAAACACCATACTTAGGCCTTTTGCATCGGCGCAGGCGATAATGTCTGCATCCCGAATGGAGCCGCCCGGCTGAATCACTGCTGAAATACCCGCTTCCGCCGCCATTTCCACATTGTCCGCAAACGGGAAAAATGCATCCGAGGCGAGCGCCGCGCCGCGTATGTCCAGCCCTGCCGCCCTCGCCTTGTCACAGGCGATTCGTGTGCAATCGATGCGGCTCATCTGCCCCGCCCCGATACCGATGGTGGCGGCATCCTTGGCAAGAATAATCGCATTCGATTTCACATGCTTGGCAACGGTGAACGCAAAACGCAAATCCTCCATCTGCGCGGGCGCGGGCGTCGCCTTTGTGACCGTGCGGAGCGCTTCCTCCCGCAGCACGATGCTGTCGTCCTCTTGGTAAAGATAGCCGCCGGAAATGCTCTTCAGCGCCATGCGCGGGCGGTGTGCATTCTCCATGCCTCCCGTCAGCAACAGGCGGAGCTTTTTCTTGCTTTTCAGGCGCTCCAGCGCTTCCGCATCGGCGGACGGCGCCACGAGCACTTCCACGAACAGCTGGGTGATCGCCTCGGCCAGCGCCGCATCCACCGGGCGGTTCACCGCGATAATGCCGCCGTATGCGCTGACCGTATCGCAGGCATACGCCTTGGCGTAAGCTTCGGCAAGCGTCTCTCCCAGCGCCACGCCGCACGGATTGGCATGCTTGACGATCACCACCGCAGGTCGGATGAATTCACTGGCCAGGCCAAACGCGGCGGAGGCGTCATTCAAGTTATTGTAGCTTAGGCGCTCTCCAAGTGCGAGCGTTGCCGATGCCAGCGAGCGGCTTAAGCTGCCATCGGCATAAAACGCCGCGCGCTGATGCGGATTCTCGCCGTAATGCAAGAGATCCAGCCTTCTGGCGGAAAGAGTAAGGGTGGGGGGAAACATCTCCTCCGCCGCGTACGCAAACCACCGGCTGACAGCTGCGTCATAGGCGGAGGTACGGCTATAGGCTTTAAGCGCCAGTGATTTCCTTAAAGCCAGTGTCGTTGCCCCGTCATGCGCCTGCATGTCCTCCATTACCGCGCCGTAGTCGGCGGGATCGGTGACGACGGTGACGAATGCATGGTTTTTAGCCGCCGAGCGGATCATCGCCGGCCCGCCGATATCGATGTTTTCGATGCATGTGTCCGTGTCCGCGCCGGATGCTACCGTCTCTTCGAACGGGTAAAGGTTGACGGCGACCAGGTCGATGGCCGGAATCCCGTGCTCACGCATGGCGCCCAGGTGGCTCTCCGCATCGCGCCGGGCAAGCAGGCCGCCATGCACGCTCGGGTGCAGGGTTTTTACGCGCCCGTCCATGATTTCGGGAAAGCCGGTCACATCTGCAATGTCCCTGACCGGGATGCCTGCCGCGCGCAATGCTTTCGCCGTGCCGCCAGTGGAGAGGATTTCAATACTCCGCTCGGCTAAAAATCTTGCAAAATCAATAAGTCCTTTCTTATCGGAAACGGAGAGCAGCGCGCGGCGAATGGATGAGTGATTCATGCGGAGTAGGCTTCTTTTAGAAGGGGAAAGGAAGGTGCGGCGTTGTAACCCGGCACCAGGCGGGCTAACAGCTGAAGCACCGCCGAGGCATCGCGCGCCCGGCAGTATTTTTCCAGCGCATCGAGGCTTTGGCCGAGGCCGGGATGAGCAGAGGTATGCGCTGCCTGCAAAATGCCTTCCTGCGGTGTAGGCGAAAGCGCTTCCGCATCGTAAAACAACTCTTCGCTCAAATTCTCGCCTGGGCGGAGGCCAGTGTAGATAATCGAGATATCGACATCCGGCGTCAATCCGCTCATGCGGATCAATTGGCGCGCCAGATCGTCGATCTTGACCGGCTCGCCCATGTCGAGCACGAAAATCGGCGCCTGGCCTGCACTGCCTTGCGCCCCTTGCCGCGCCGCCCGGATCACCAGTTGTGCGGCTTCCCGGATCGTCATGAAATAGCGCATCATCTCAGGATGGGTCACGGTGAGCGGCCCGCCCCGCGCGATCTGGTGCTGGAACAAGGGAATGACCGATCCGGTCGAGCCGAGCACGTTGCCGAAGCGCACGGTGGTAAATCGCGTGGAAACGCCCGCTTTGTCTCCCGCCGCCTGCACAATCATCTCCGCCAGCCGCTTGCTTGCGCCCATGACGCTGGCCGGGCGCACCGCCTTATCGGTAGAAATCAGCACCATGTCCTGCACGCCGTGCTGGATGCAGGCTTCCGCCACAGCGCGCGTGCCGAGGGCATTGGTTTCCAGCGCTTCGATCGGGTTCAATTCCGCCAGC
Source organism: uncultured Rickettsiales bacterium (assembly GCA_964389045.1). Classification (GTDB taxonomy): domain Bacteria; phylum Pseudomonadota; class Alphaproteobacteria; order Rickettsiales; family SXRF01; genus CAYMDD01. Next base: position 2,402 of record CAYMDD010000042.1, on the reverse strand, counting down.
GGCACATGCTTGATAGCGGCGGCATGAAACACGCATTCAGGGCGCGTGCGGGCAAAAATCTCCTTCAATTGCGCAGGTGAGCGCACATCGCCTAAAATCGCCTCGCGCGGGCAGACAGGCGCGGTTTCCGCGATCTCGGCATCGATCTGGTAGAGCGCATACTCCCCCAATTCAAAAAGAATCAGCCGCTCCGGCGCGAACTGGGCGATCTGGCGGCAAAGTTCCGAGCCGATGGAGCCGCCCGCGCCGGTTACCAGCACGCGGCGGCCTGCGATGAAGCCGCGCAGTTCGTCCGCCGACTGCATGGTTTGCGGGCGCCCCAGTAAATCCTCCACCGCCACGGGCTGTACTTGCAGATGAGCATCCTCCGCGCCGCTTTTGAACTCGCTTAAGCGCGGCAGCATGCCCAGGGTCAATCCCATCTCATCCGCCACCTTGAGGCATTCGCGCACCTGCGCAGGCGGAAACGGGCCTGCAAGCACCAGGCGCTGCGGGCGTTTGCCTTTGCGCTCCATCTTTCGAATGATCGTAGGCAGGATATGCATGCCCCAGTAAATGCGCACCCCGTGCAGGCTGTGCCGGTCGCGGCGCTTGTCATCGTCCACCAGCGCCACTACTTCGAAAGGCGCTTCCCGGTCTTGCCGCAAATCGCGCAGGAACAATTCCGCCTGGTCGTTGACCCCGATCAAGAGCAGCGGTACGCGGCGCCTCGGGTAAGTGCGCGAAGGCAGCCGCAGCGTGCGGTCTTTTAAAGAACGGTAGGCAAAGCGCGGCGCGCTCAACATCACCAGCAGCACCAGCCAGTTGATGACCAGTGTTGAGCGTGGAATGCCCTCCATGCGGCTGATGAGGAACATCAACGCCGAGAACACCAGTATCGAGAGCGTCACTGCACGCGCGATAGTGCCTAAATCCTCCGTGGAGGCATAGCGCCACAGTCCCCGGTAAAGCCGCATCGACACGAAGACGATCATGCAGATGCAGGTGAAAAGAATCACGCCCGTCTGCCAATACGGAGCCGCCAGAAACATGCGCTCGGAGCCTAGGCGCAGGTAAAGCGAGAGCAGGAAGCTCATCCCCGCCATGCCCGCATCGTGCAGTGCAATGCCTAAGCGAATATTGGCCCGGGGCAGCAGCCGTCTCATACAGACCGATGCAAAGGACGGGCGAACGCGAACATGAACACTATCGTCATGCCGTACGTCAGGAAAAGGAAGAACGGCGCCATCGCCTCGTAGATCACCGAAAACGTGGCAAGTAGGATCAGTAGCATATTGAAGCCGGCAATAAGGCGCACCACCAGGCGGTGGCTCCTTCCTGCGCGCACGGCGCGCTGGTAGAAATGTTCCGAATGCGCCTGCCAGAACCGCTCGGAGCGCCAGATGCGCTTAATCAGCGTTACCGTGCTGTCGGCCAGATAATAAGCGGGCAGGATCAGCGCCGGGTACACGTAGCCAAGATGGATGCAGTAAAGCAGCATGTAGCCGAGCAGAAATCCGACGGGCACGCTGCCTACATCTCCTAGGAATATCTTAGCCGGTTGCCGATTCCACCACAAAAACCCCATGCCGGTGCCGATCACCACCAGCGCGAACAGCGAAAGCTGGTTGCCGAAATCGTTGCCGAAGGCTAGCACCAGCCCAAGCCCCAGCCCGATGCCGATCATCTCCGTGGCGGAAATCCCGTCGATCCCGTCCATGAAATTAAACAGGTTGATGAACCACACCCATGCGCCGACTACCAGGATGCGGTCTACCCAGAAAGGGATATAACCGCCGAAAAACTGAAACGGCGTATCCTCCAGCACGATCAGTACGGTGAAGACATGTGCGCACAGCCGCGGCAACGGCGACAGTTTCAGGATATCGTCCACCAGCGAAATGCTCGCAAGCAGGGTGATGCCGATAATCAGCCAGTAGCTCGCATCGGCGGCAAGCAGGAAAATCGCCAGCGTCAGCACCACCGCGATGCCGCCGCCGCGCGGGGTGGGAACCGCATGGTTGCTGCGCGCGTTCGGCTGATCCACGAACATCGGGTGTCCGCGCAAGGAAAGGATCACCAGCCGCGTGCCAAGAAGCGAAAAAAGAAACGCGCCAAGCGAAAGGTAGATGAAATAAAGCATAAGTAGGGGCGAATGTATCCGGCAAACGCCGCGTCTGCAAGGCTTTCGGAGTTTCTCTAGCGCCTGCCGAACAGCCGCTCGATATCCGCTTTTTTCAGCTCTACATAGGTTGGCCTGCCGTGGTTGCACTGGCCAGAATGGGGGGTTTTCTCCATATCGCGCAGCAGCGCGTTCATCTCCGCTACGCTTAAAGCCATGCCCGCGCGCACGCTGGTGCGGCACGCCATATTGCCGCAAATCTCGCCGATCCGCTCATCTAGTCCCGCTGCCCCGCCATGTT
>CAYMDD010000041.1:4960-9971 GCA_964389045.1 uncultured Rickettsiales bacterium | reverse complement strand
TTCAGGGGTATTATAGGCCGGATGGGGTTCATTCCGCATGCGGTTTTTTATGACATTTTCGTGACACGGCGAAAAAACCGTTATCCGTCAGGTAAGCAAAGAGAAAAAAGCTTTCATGCGCGGGTTTTCTGTGCGTGCGGCCAAGCGTGAGACGATGGACGCTTGGAAATGGGTGAGGGTGCATGCCAGTGCAAGCACAAAGAAGAATTTGGCGACGAACATCCCGCCCTCCGGCTCCTCCCTGCCCATGAGGAACAGCCAGAGGTAGATGGCGAAGATGTGCCATAGATAAACCCATAGCGAATGCAGCGACAGCCAGCTTAAGAAATGCTGCGGGACGCGCTCGACAAGCCGGGTGCGGGTGAAGGCATAGGCAAGGTTTAAGCTCATCATGCCGTAGCTTAAGTAATAAAGCTGTGGCGGCTGCTTGAAGGCTTGCGTCTGTATGAATGCGCCTTCCCGAGTGTAAAAGAGGATTGCCAGACCTATGAATATCATGCCGTTTGACATCGCAACGCGCAGGATCTGCTTGGTGGTCATGCTCGGCAGTTGGAGTGCATAGGCGAAGAGAAGCGCGTAGGGGATGAAGATAAACACATACCGGTCAAACACATTCAGCGCCGCGCCGGAAGGGATGGAGGCATGCACATGCGCCACGGCAAGCTCGTAGAGGACATAAAGCAGAAACAGCAGGCGGAGATAGCGGGATTGCGAGGGGATTTTGCGTTTCAGGCCAAGCATCCAAGGAGTCATCAGCGCGGTGAAAGCGAAAACTTTCAACACCCAGACGTAGCCGATGCCGACGGCAAAGGCATAAGAAGAGGCGATTTGCTTTCCCGCAAACGGGTAGGCGCGCTGGGAAAAGGCGGCAGCTATCGCCGCCAGCGCGAAAAAAACGCTTAAAAAAATCCACGCTGGGAAGACGATGCGGCTTAAGCGCTTGCGGATGAACGGAAAGAAAGCGGGTACGCGGTTCTGGTAAATAGTTGCGTAGGTGGCTGCCGAGACGGCAACGAGCAGCGGCACATCGAAATTGCGCAGCTGGAATAGCCAGGCGGGCGGGCTGGAATGGGCAAGCACCAAAAGCACCATGCCAAAGCCGCGCAGCATGTCCAGCCCGGTGTCGCGCGGGCGGGGGGTGGAAGGGGATGTGGCGGAGCTTGGTAGAGGCATTTTAGATTCACTATATGATCGTCATCCCGGCGAAGGCCGGGATCCACTTTTGCGGTTTATGCAAGTGGATGCGTGGATCCCGGCCTTCGCCGGGATGACATTTTTTTACACATCTTTTAACGTGTTGGCAATTTCCTCTTCGTGGTCGGCGCCGTCGAAGAATTTGCTGGGGTCGGTCTGGTAGACTTCGGCGACTTTGAGGGTCACTTCCGTGGGCGGCGCCTGGCCTTCGCCGGCGATGATGAGTTCGCCGAATTCATCGAACGCCTGGAGATTGAGGGAGCCGTCTTTTTGTTTCTTCAAAAACTCCTGATAGGCGCTTGGCTTCACGGCGGCATAGAGCCAGAAGGGCTTTCCGGTTTCCAGCAGCCCGTAAATCAGCACGATGACGCGCGCGCGGTGATCGGGGTTGGATGGGGAGTTATCGGTCATCGTGTACGGTTGCCAGTTCCCAGCCGCCAGTTGCCAGTATAAATTAACATCTTAATCTACTTCATTATACTGGTAAGCGGCAACTGGCAACTATCGCTTATTGTTTTAAGCCGCCTTATGCCCTGCCGCGGGAACCAGCAGGTTTTTGACCACATAAGGCAGGATGCCGCCGTTTTTGTAGTATTCCAGCTCGTCGAGCGTGTCGATGCGGCAATGGAGGGTGACGGTTTCGGCGCTGCCGTCTTCGCGCGTGATCGTGCACGGGACCTGCATGCGCGGGCGGATGCCTTCGGCGAGGCCGGAAAGCGTAATGCGCTCCGAGCCGGTGAGTTTTAAGCTCTTGCGGGTGACGCCTTCAGGGAAGAGCAGCGGCAGCACGCCCATGCCGACCAGGTTGGAGCGGTGGATGCGCTCGAAGCTCTCGGCGATGACGGCTTCGACGCCTAAGAGCCTGGTGCCCTTGGCCGCCCAGTCGCGGCTGGAGCCGGTGCCGTATTCCTGGCCTGCGACGATGACCAGCGGCTTGCCCTCGATCTTGTAGCGCATGGCGGCGTCATAGATCGAAATCTGTTCGCCGGTGGGGATGTATTTGGTGTAGCCGCCTTCCACGCCGTCCAGCATCTCGTTTCGGATGCGGATGTTAGCGAAGGTGCCGCGCATCATCACCTCGTGGTTGCCGCGGCGTGCGCCGTAGGAGTTGAAGTCTTTCGGCTCCACGCCTTTTTCGATCAGGTAGCGCGCGGCGGGCGAAGCTTTGGAGATGTTGCCCGCCGGGGAGATATGGTCGGTGGTGATCGAGTCGCCGAGGATGGCCAGGATGCGCGCGTTCTCGATGTTCTTGAACACCGTGTCGGACGCCTTGGCCGCCGTCATGCCTTCGAAATAGGGCGGGTTCTGCACGTAGGTGCTGCTTCCGTCCCAGCTATAGGTCTTGCCCTTGGCGATGTGGATGGCTTTCCACTCGGGCGTGCCGCTGAAGACGTCGGCATAGCGTGAGCAGAACATCTCGGGGCTGACGCAGCGCGCCACCGTGTCGCTCACCTCCTGCGAGGACGGCCAGATATCCTTCAGGTAGACGTCACGCCCGTGCATATCCTTGCCGATGGGGTCGGAGGCCAGGTTCAGGTTCATGGTGCCGGCGATGGCGTAGGCCACCACCAGCGGGGGGGAGGCGAGGTAGTTCGCCTTCACCAGCGGGTGCACGCGCCCCTCGAAGTTGCGGTTGCCGGAGAGCACGGAGGCCACCACCAGCTGATGATCGCGGACGGCGTTTTCGATCTCCTCCAGCAGCGGGCCGGAATTGCCGATGCAGGTGGTGCAGCCGTAGCCCACGGTCTGGAAGCCGAGCGCGTCCAGATCGTCCTGAAGGCCGGCGCGCTTGTAGTATTCGGTGACGACCTGGCTGCCGGGGGCGAGCGAGGTCTTGACCCAGGGTTTAGGCCGTAAGCCCAGCGCGCGCGCCTTGCGGGCGACGAGGCCGGCGCCGATCATCACATAGGGGTTCGAGGTGTTGGTGCAGCTGGTGATGGCGGCGATGGCCACATCGCCATGGCCGAGCGTGTAATCCGCGCCCGCCACGGCCACGCGCTCCTGCGGGGGGTGGCCTAAGCCGCTTAAGCTGGGCAGGGCTTCCGCGAAGGAAAGATGCGCCTGGCTTAACGCCACGCGGTCCTGCGGGCGTTTAGGGCCGGCGAGCGAGGGTTCCACCGTGCCCATGTCCAGCTCCAGCGTATCGGTGAAGACCGGGTCGGCGTAGCCTTCCTCGCGGAACATGCCTTGCGCCCTCATGTAGGCTTCCGCCAGGGCGACCGTGTCGCTGTCGCGGCCTGTCAGGCGCAAATAGTTGATGGTTTCGGCATCCACGGGGAAGATGCCGCAGGTGGCGCCGTATTCGGGCGCCATGTTGCTGATGGTGGCGCGGTCGGCCAGCGGCATATGGTTCAAGCCTTCGCCGTAGAATTCCACGAAGCGCCCGACCACGCCTTTTTTGCGCAGCATTTGCGTGACGGTCAACACCAGGTCGGTGGCGGTGGCGCCTTCGGGAAGCTTGCCCGTCAGCTTGAAGCCGATCACTTCCGGGATCAGCATGGAAATCGGCTGGCCGAGCATAGCCGCTTCCGCTTCGATGCCGCCCACGCCCCAGCCGAGCACTCCCAGGCCGTTGACCATGGTGGTGTGCGAATCGGTGCCCACCAGCGTGTCGGGGTAAGCCATATCGCCATCCGTCCAGACGACTTTGGAGAGATATTCGAGGTTCACCTGGTGGCAGATGCCGGTGCCGGGCGGCACCACGCGGAAATTGTCGAAGGCAGCCTGTCCCCAGCGCAGGAACGCATAGCGCTCCATGTTGCGCTCCATCTCCAACTGCACGTTATCGCGGAAGGCGGTGGAGCTGCCGAAATAATCGACCATCACCGAATGGTCGATGACAAGATCGACGGGGGAAAGCGGGTTGATGCGCTCCGGGTCTCCCCCCAATTTCGCCACCGCGTCGCGCATGGCCGCCAAATCCACCACCGCCGGGACGCCGGTGAAATCCTGCATCAGCACGCGGGCGGGGCGGTAGGCGATTTCACGAAAGGCGCGCTTGTTCTTGATCCATTCGACGAAGGCCTTGATATCGTCCAGCTTCACCGTGACGCCGTCTTCGTTCCTGAGCAGGTTCTCAATCTGCACTTTGAGCGAATAGGGCAGCGGCGACAAATCCTCGCTCAAGGCCTGGCCTGCCGCTTTAATGCTGTAATAGCGGTAGGTTTTGGCGCCTACTTTTAATTCCTGAAGCGCATTGAGCGAATTGAGGGTCTTGCGTTTCACGTCGTTCTCCTTAAAGAATCGGGTTCAGCGGGTTGGGGTGCAAAGAGTAGAAGAATGGAATGATTTATCTTTAAAGAATAAGTATTAAGGGTTGGTTAGCATGGATGCGAAGGAAGCGGAAAAGGGGGATACGGCAAATACCGCCGCGCCGCTGCTATCGTGCGAAAATATTACATGTATTCGAGGAAATAGAAGTATTTTTCAGGGACTTGGATTTTGCCTGCAAGCGGGCGGGGTTCTTCTGCTGCGTGGGGCAAACGGAACGGGGAAGACATCACTTTTAACCATATTGGCGGGTTTGCGGAAATCTCAAGAGGGAAGCATATGCTGGAATCAGGAATCCATAGGAAAGAGCATGAATTTTCGCGCCGGGGTGACATTCATCGGCGCAAAGAACGCGCTGAAGGCGGAAGAGACGGTCATGGAAAACCTTCGCTTCTGGGCGAGGCTGAATGGCGGCGAGGCGCTGCTGCCGGTCGCAATCCATTATTTCGGGTTGGAAAACAAGGCGGATTCACGGGTCGGGGCGCTTTCTTCCGGCTGGCAGCGGAGAGCGGCGCTGGCGCGGCTGGTGTTTTCCCCCACCAAACTC
>CAYMDD010000041.1:0-4950 GCA_964389045.1 uncultured Rickettsiales bacterium | reverse complement strand
CTGCTCGATGAGCCGACCAATTTTCTGGATGCCGAAGGCTTTGCGCTTTTTGCCGGGCTGATTGAGGCGCGCGCGCAAGGCGGAAGCGGCATCACCATCATCGCCTCGCACCATATCGGCTCCGCGTTTGCCGCGCATACGCTGTTTATGGAGGATTTCGTGCCATGCTGAACGCCGTTTTCTTACGCGACTTGCGGCTATCGTTCCGCCACGGGGGCGGGGCGTGGGCGGGGATCGGGTTTTACCTGACCGCGTTTGTGCTTTTTGCCTTCGCCCTGGGGCCTGAAGGGATCGCGGAGTATGCGCCGGGCGTGCTTACCGCCTGCATGGCGCTCGGCTCCACGCTTTCGCTGCCGTTTCTCTATGAGCGCGATGCGGAGGACGGCACGCTGGAGCAATACCGCTTGAACGCGCCAGGCGAATGGCTGGCATTGACCAAGCTTTGCGCCTATTGGTGCGCGCAGCTCCTGCCTCTGCTTGCCCTGACGCCGATCCTGTTACGGATGGAGGGGGTGGATGCCGATTCCTACCTGCTGAAGCTTATATTGGCGTCGGTGGCGATAGCGGCGTTTTCCGCCCTTGGCGCGGCGCTTTCGCTCCAGGCGGCGCGGGGCGCGTTCATGCGCGTGCTGCTGCTGTTTCCGTTTCATCTCCCGGCATTGATCTTTGCCGTATCGCCACAGACGGAAGGGGCTGCCACCGCGCTGCTTGCGGCATGGGCGCTACTTTCGGTTCCCGTTTCCTGCGCGGTCTGCGCGGCCTTACTCGGCGATTAAATCCAGAAACGTAAACCGGTCGCGCGTGAAACGCGCATGGCGCATAGCTTGCCGGTATTCTTCCTCCGGCCAGCCGAGGTCTTGAGGCGATACCGGCGCGCCAACGGCGCGGAGCGCAGCCTCGATCACAGCCGGCTTTACCATCACCGCCCGAATCGCCTGGCGCGCCGCATTCCAGCGATCCGCCAGTAGATGAGGCTCTTTCTCCATCTCCTTTATTTTATAGTGTTTAGCTTCATAAAGCGGTTTTACTTCTTCTGCGGTATCCGCATTAAAAAGCGTATTTAACTGTTTAAGGTAATCACCTGATGAAAAATGCGAAATTTGTTTCGAAATCATCTTCCGCTGTAATTCCGCCATGCTTAAGCTGGTGACGCCGATCTGCTCGCCGTGGAAGACCGAATGCGCGCGGTGGGGGAATGCCATCTCATAGCAATGCGCGATCATGTGCTCGCCCTGGCTTGCCGGGTAGCTTCCTCCGGCAATCGCCATGCCTAAGCCGGAGAGGAGCAGCACGCGCATCAACAGGCTCATGGCATGCCTGTCCCGGCGCGTCAGGGCAGGGGCGGCGTCCAGCAGCTCCGGCTCGTACGGGGCGAGCAAGGCGAACGGCCTTTCGTCGTAAGCCGTTTCCAGCAGGTGGTGCGAAAGCAGCCAGTCTGCCTGTGCCGTCGGGCGCGCCAGCGAATCGCCCAGGCCTGCGCGCATGAGCCGGATGGGCGCGGCGCAGATAATCTCCAGATCACACAGGACAAGGAAAGGCAGCCGCGCCGCGTGCGAAGATCTGGCGCCGTTTTCGATAATCGAGGCGTTGGCAGAGGCATATCCGTTCATGGAAGCGGCGGTGGCGGCAACGGCATACGGTTTATTCAAGCGGTGCGCGGCCAGCTTGCAAAGATCGTTAATGGCGCCGCTCCCGACGGCCAACAGCGCGTCCGCATTTTTTGCATTTTCGATAAGCGTATGCACATAATGCATGGAAGGCGAAGGCGAGGGATCGAGCAATAGGGTTTCGATGCGGTAATGTGCGCTCGAGAGCGCGGATTCCGCCTGCTCTCCGGCGGCTTTCCATGTATTTTCGTCGCATACCAGCAGTATGCTTTTTATCTCCGGGCGCAGGCTTAAATATTCAGGCAAATGGTTCAGGCAACCGGATTCAACCGCCATTAAGGGAAGCGTATCCTTCAGGCTTTCCTTGAGAATGCCGTGAACTGCGGGCGTGAACATGAAATCGCTTGTCAAAAAGGGGTGTTTATTGAAATAACCTATACAGCATTCCTTCCGCCCCCACATCCTTAAAAGCCCATGCGTTTTCTTCTCTGCTTCCTGCTCTTCCTCCCTGCTTTTGCCGCTGCGGAGCCGATCATCGTCAATACCAAGCCGTTCGGGTTATGGGTGCTGGAACTGCGCAAGGAAGCGCTTGAAAAAGGGGTGAGCGCACCGGTTTTCGACAGCGCTTTTCAACAGGCGGAGCCGATTGCACGCGTGATAGAGCTGGACCGCAAACAGCCGGAATCGACGCTGACGTTCGAGCAGTATATGCAGAAAGTGCTGCCGCAGGCGCGCATCGACAAGGCGCGGACGCTTTTCCGAGAGAACCGGGAATTGCTGGCGCGCACCAGCGCCGAATACGGCGTGTAGCCGGAATATATCGTCGCCTTGTGGGGGATTGAGAGCAGCTTCGGTGAGAGGATGGGGGATTTTTCCATTATCCATGCGCTTGCCACGCTTGCTTATGACGGCAGAAGGCCGGACTACTTTCGAAAAGAGCTGATTAACGCTTTATTGATCGTAAGCCAGGGACATATCGGCCTGGAGGAAATGAAAGGCTCCTGGGCGGGCGCGATGGGGCAGTCGCAGTTCATGCCGACCAGTTTCCTGAACTACGCGGTCGACGCCAACGGGGACGGCAGGAAAGATATCTGGGGCGATAAGGCCGACGTGTTCGCCTCCATCGCCAGATATCTAAGCGCGGAGGGCTGGAACGGGAACGAAGGCTGGGGCTGGAGGGCAAGGCTTCCGCAAGGGTTCGACGCATCTGCCCTGGATATCAAACACACCATGAGCGTGGCGGAATGGAAGCGGCGCGGCGTAATGCGCGCGGACGGCAGCCCGCTGCCGGATGCGGAAAGCCAGGCGTCGCTGATCCCGGTGAACAAGGAGAGCGGCGCGCCGTATTACCTGGTGCTGGGCAATTATAAGGTCATTCTCAAATGGAACCGTTCGCGCTACTTTGCCACCGCTGTCGGCACGCTGGCCGATGCGGTGCGCGAGGCTCGTTAGCCATGCGCAGGCTTGCATGGGCAGGGTTGCTGCTGATGGCTGGCTGCACCGCCGGCGGCGGGCCTGCGCCGGTTCCGCCGGCGCCGGGCGTGAAGGTGGGGAAGCCATACGTAATCAACGGCGAAACCTATACGCCGCGCGTGCAGGAGGATTACGATGAAACGGGCATCGCCTCCTGGTACGGCCCGGGCTTTCACGGCAAGTATACGGCCAACGGGGAGGTGTTTAACCAAGAGGACATCACCGCCGCGCATGCAACGCTGCCGATCCCCTGCCTGGTGCGCGTCACCAATCTGCGCAGCGGCAAAAGCCTGGTGGTGCGGGTCAACGACCGCGGGCCGTTTAAGGACAAGCGCATCATCGATCTGTCCAAGGCGTCCGCCGAGAAGCTCGGCATCAAGGGGACGGCGCGGGTGCGCGTGCAGTATCTCAAGCAGGAAACCGAGAGCTATTGGGCGAGCCGCAACATGAGCACGCCGACGCTCGCCTCGCTGGAGCCGGTGGGCATCCCGCAAGGCAATGCGCCGCTCGCGGATACGGTACAGGAAGCCGAGGGGGAGCCTGCGCCGATCATGACGGTCAGCAGCAATGAGCTGGCGCAGGCGCCCGCACCGCGTTACGAAGCGCTGGAAACCGGGGGTCCTCAACCGCAACAGACTTTTCGGAGCGAAACGGAAACCGCCGCGTTGCCGCCTATGGCTGAAGTCACCGAAGAAGGCTGGTACGTTCAGGCGGGCGCGTTCACCTCGGAGCAGAACGCCCGCGCTTTGGCGGAAAAGCTTAAGAATCTAAGCGCCGTTTCGGTCAGCGCCTGGCCTGCGGACGGCGTGGTGTTTCACCGGGTGCGGCTGGGGCCGCTGGCCAGCCGCGCCGAAGCCGAACGGCTGGTTGGGGCGGCAACGGAACTAGGAGTGGATCATGCGCGCGTGCTCAAGGAATAGCCCAATGAAACGAATCGGCGCGATGGCGACCTGTTTTATGCTTCTTGCCGCGCCCTTGCAAGCGGCAGACATCGAGACGAAAGCGGCGTACGCTTTCCTGATCGATGCCGACACACAAACGGTGCTGCTCTCCAAGGAGGCCGACCAGCCGATGCACCCTTCGTCGATGAGCAAGCTGATGACGGCGTATGTGCTGGAGTCTCGGCTGAAGGAAGGACGCATCAAGCTGGAGGATACGCTCACCGTCAGCGAGAAGGCCTGGCGCATGCAAGGCTCCAAGATGTTCGTGCATGTAGGCGATGCGGTGCCGGTGGAGGATCTGTTACGCGGTATCGTCATCCAGTCGGGCAACGATGCGTGCATCGTGGTGGCCGAAGGGATCAGCGGCTCCGAGGAGGCGTTTGCGGAAGAGATGAACCGCACCGCCAAGGCATTGGGCTTGACGGGAAGCCATTTCGTCAACGCCACCGGCTGGCCGGATGAAGCGCAGAAAATGACCGCGCGCGATCTGGCGACGCTTGCCTACCGTATCATCCACGATTTCCCGGAGCGCTACCATTACTATGCGCAAAAGGATTTCACCTACAACAACATCCGGCAGGCCAACCGCAACCGCCTGCTGGAGAGCGACCTCGGCGTGGACGGCTTGAAAACCGGGCATACGGAAATCGCCGGTTACGGCATCACCCTCTCGGCCAAAAGCCCGAAGAACGGCCAGCGGCTGATCCTGGTGATTAACGGCCTGAAGAGCGACAAGGAGCGTATCGAGGAAGGCGAGCGGCTGCTCCGCTGGGGGTTCCGCGAATTCGAGCAGAAGTCTGTCGTCAAGGCGGGGGAGGCGGTGGAGTCCGTGCCCGTGGCATACGGCACGGCGGAGAAGGTGACGCTGGTATCTCAGGGCGATGTGAAGATGACCCTGCCGATCAACGCCAAGGATATCGCTTATACAC
>CAYMDD010000040.1:5661-9985 GCA_964389045.1 uncultured Rickettsiales bacterium | reverse complement strand
GCAGGTTGGCTTTGAGCGTCGCCTCGTCCGCCGCCGAGGCCAGCTCCAGCGTGACGGTCATTTTGAGGAAGCTGGTCTGCCGCGTGCCGGTGCTCAAGTTCACCAGGAATTCCGGCAGGTCATAGTAAACCGGTCCGGCGGCTTTTCCTTCGCCGTGCTCACCTTCTTTGCCCTCTTCCGCGTGCTCCGCGGCCTCGCCTTCCTTGTGTTCGCCTTCTTCTGCATGCTCGCCGGATTTTTTGCCGCCGATCAGCCCGCCGAAATACGCCCCCGCCACACCGCCGGCGATTAATACCACCGCCAGTACAATAATAATAATTAATTTCTTTTTGGATTTCTTCGGCTCTCCCGCTTCTTCTTCCGCGGGGGCATCCGTGGCGGCGGCGTCATCGCTCATAATGGGTAAACCTTTAAGGAAACGGTGAATGGAGAGAAAATCACGCCGCGTTTATAGCGCAGCGCGGCACAGGCCGCAACGGTTAGGAACTTATCCCAACCCAAAAATTGATTTGGCATGCTTCCTGCATAGCGATGGCAGGTTCTTATTTTTTTAGCATCGGCTCTTGTTATGGATAACGGCATCTACATCGCGCTTTCCCGCCAGATGGCGCTGATCCGGGATATGGATACGGTGGCGGGCAACATAGCCAACGTCAACACAACCGGCTTTCAGGCCTCGCATATGATGTTCGATTCCTACCTTGCCGACAGCAACAAGCGCGACAAAATGGCGTATGCCAACGATATCTCCACTTACCGCAACCTGGAAAACGGCAGCTTCACCCCCACCGGCAACCAGCTCGACATGGCGCTTAACGGCGGCGGGTATTTCATCGTGCAGGCGCCCGGCGGTATCCGTTACACGCGCGCAGGCAATTTCCAGATCAACAACGAAGGCGCACTGGTCACCGCCGAAGGATACCCGGTGCTCGATCAGAACGAGCAGCCTATTTTCCTGCCCGACGACACGCGCGAAGTCACCGTCGGCTCCGCAGGCAACCTCAAAGTGAACGGTCAGGAGCTGGCGATAGTCGGCGTTGCCGAATTCGCCAACCCGCAAGCCATGAAAAAAGAGGGCGACCGGCTGCTGATCGCCGTCCAGGAACCGCAGGAGAACCAGGGCACCGCCGTACTCCAAGGCGTGCTGGAGAGCGCGAATGTGAAACCGGTGATGGAAATCACCCGCATGATCGAGGTGTCCCGCGCGGTCGGCGGCACCGCCAAATACATCGAAATCATGTACGATTTGCAGCGCAAGACCAGCACGGCCTGGACACAGCAAGGATAGGATTAAACCCTCATGATACGATCGCTCGACATCGCCGCCACCGGCGTCCAGGCGCAGCAGCTGTTCGTGGACGTCACGTCGCAGAACCTCGCCAACTTAAACACCACCGGCTTCAAGCAGGGACGCGCCGAATTCCAGGATTTGATCTATCAAAATCTGCGCCGCGCGGGCACCAATTCGTCGGACGCGGGCACGATCGTCCCCACCGGCATCCAGCTGGGCCTGGGCGTGCGCGCCGGCGCCATCTCGCGCATCCACACGCAAGGCACGCTGCAATCCACCGAAAACCCGCTCGACATCGCCATCAACGGCAAGGGCTTCCTGCAGATAGAGCTGCCGACGGGCGAAACCGCCTACACGCGCGACGGCGCGCTCCAGCTCTCGCCCGATGGCGAGCTGGTGACGAAAGACGGCTACCTCGTCACCCCCGCCATCACCATTCCGCAGAATGCCAGAAGCGTCAGCATCAACAATTCGGGCGAGGTGCTGGTGAAGCTCGACGGCCAGGTGGAGGAGCAGAACTTAGGTCAGCTGCAATTGGCGAACTTCCTGAACGAACCCGGCCTGGAGGCCACCGGCAACAATCTCTATCTGGAAACTATCGCCTCCGGCCCGCCGATTCTCGGCAACCCCAACACGGAAGGCTACGGTATCACGCAGCAGGGGTTCCTAGAATCCTCGAACGTCAACGCCGTCACTTCGATCACCGATCTGATCCGCGCGCAACGGGCGTATGAATTCAATACCCGCGTGATTTCCAAGACGGACGAGATGCTCCAGGCGCTCACTCAAACCGCTTAAAATATTGAGGACGGACAACCATGAAACGGAAAGACGGCATCGCTCTTCTCCTCATCCTTGCCATCTGGGCGGCAGTGCCGGATGCGCGCGCCGCGGAGCCTGCGGAAGCGCTCTACACCGTGAGTGCGCGCGACGTGGAAGAGGCCGTGGAGAAATCGCTGGCCGAAAAAGGCTTAGGAGAACGCATGCGCGCGGTGATGCAAGGCTTGAAAAGCAAGCAGCTTTACGGAAGCGCCGTACCGATGGAAGTGGAGATCAAAGGCCTGCAATTCGACGAATCCGCCAAGCGCTGGACGGCTAACCTGCTTTTCCTCCATCAGGGGCAGGCGCTCTCCGCCATGCCCGCCTCGGGGCGCTATCAGGAAATGGCGCTGCTGCCCGTTTTAAAGCGCGGCATGAAATACGGCGAGTTGATTGCGGAAACCGACATTGATTACGCCGAATTCCCCAAAACTGCCATCCGCAGCGAGACTGTCGAAGACCCGGCCAAAATGGTAGGCTTAACCCCGCGCCGCATGGTTTCCGCCGGACGCCCGGTGCGCTTGAATGAGCTGGCGCAACAGACGGTGATTAAGAAAAACGCTGCCGTGCAGATGAATTACAAGACGGGCACGATGGAAATTTCTCTAAGCGGCCAGGCGTTGGAAGCAGGCTCCGTGGGCGACGTGATTCCGGTCAGAAACTTAAGCAGCAAGCAGACGATCCGCGCCGTGGTGGTGGATGCGCGCAACGTGGACGTGGCGCCTCTGGTGCAGTCAAGCGCATTGATCGGAGGCAGCCGTGTCAACTAGCTCTCCTTTGTCATCCCCGCGCAGGCGGGAATCCAGAGCTGCATATTCTACCGGTGCGGATACCCTCGATCCCCGCCTGCGCGGGGATGACAATGCAAAAAGTACTATAAGAACGCTTGCCCTCCTCGGAAGCCTAACCCTTCTCCCCGCTTGCGCTTCCACGCTCGATAAGCTGGAGCAGGTGGGCAAGCCGCCTGTCATCAGCAGCATCCAGAACCCCAACCAGACGCCCGGCTACCAGCCCATTACTTGGCCGCTCCCCGAAGCGCAACCCCCTTCCAAGCAATACGCCAACTCGCTCTGGCAGCCCGGCGCGCGTACGTTCTTCCGCGACCAGCGCGCCGCGCGCGTTGGCGATATCCTGCGCGTCAAGATCAAGCTGAAAGACAAGGCAGAGCTGAAGGACGAAACCGAGCGCAAGCGAGACTCCACCGATAGCCTGGGCGCAGCCAACGTCTTCGGGCTGGAAGGACGAATTTTCCGTGGCCTTCCCGGCACCGCCGACCCGGAAAACTTAATCGGCATCACCAGCGGCACCAACAGCAAGGGCACGGGCAACGTCAAGCGCGAGGAAACGATTGAGACGCAGGTGGCCGCCCTCGTCACGCAAGTGCTGCCGAACGGCAATCTGGTCATCGACGGCAAGCAGGAAATCCGCGTCAATTTCGAGCTGCGCGAGGTGAGCGTCAAAGGCGTCGTGCGCCGTGAGGACATCAACTCCGACAATACCATCGACTCCGAGCAGATCGCCGAGGCCCGCATCATTTACGGCGGACGCGGCCAGTTGACGGACGTGCAGCAGCCGCGCTGGGGCACGCAGGTGATCGATGCGGTGTCGCCGTTCTGATTGAAATGTCATCCCCGCCGAAGTGCGGGGATGACGATTCATTCCTGCGCCGTACCATTTGTTGTTTTCTCTCCGTCTTTCGGACGGTCGAAGATGTCGAAAATGCCGCGCAAGAAACCTGGCGTGAGCATGGAAAGCGGATTGACGCCGATATCGGGATTGTCCGGTGTGCCTTTTAAAGTATAGCGCGCGGCGAAAATGCCCTCGCCTTTTTTCCCCGCCAGCACGTTGCCAAGCACCGGCACATTGCTGATCGAGCTATTGAGCGTATAGGAAGGCACCACCACGCCCTTGATATCCAGCTTCTTGCCCGGAAACGCGATGTCCCCGCTGGCGGTGATGCCGATGGCCGGACCATAGGTGCGCGCGTCCTTCAAAGTAATCACATCGTTTTTCAACGTAAACGGCGCGGAGAGCTTGGTGAAGCCAATGCCGTTGCCCGAAAGCGTATCGACCAGCCCTGTCGGCGAAACCAGCGCCAGCAGCTTGGCCAAAATCGGCGCGCCGTGCACGTGGTGCTCGCCAATGGTGAGCCTGCCGTTGAGCGGCCTTCCCGGCTCGCCGTCGTTGAACGCCCCTTCGAGGTTAAGCTGCCCG
>CAYMDD010000040.1:0-5651 GCA_964389045.1 uncultured Rickettsiales bacterium | reverse complement strand
CCGAACGCGCGCAGTAATTCCCCTGCATCCGCGGCGCTTGCCTTAACCCCCCGCCCCTTCCCTTTGGGAAAGATGGAGAAACGGAAATCCCCGTTATCCCCGGTTTTCCCTTGAATTTCGGCATGAGGGCAGACTTGCGCGCTGCATTGCAGCTTCGCATCCACGGCTGCCATAGACCTCCCTTCGCCGAGATGGAGGCTTTTCACTGCAACGTCAATATTCATCGCCGGCATGGTGGAGAAAGCGAAGTCGTCCCCGCTGCCGCTCAAGTAATGGCTCATGTCGAGCGCCTTTCCCATCGCTTTCAAGGCAAAGCCTCCCGGCAGGATCGTATAGTCCAGCGATGCGTCGTTTTTCCCCAATTGTAGATTATCGGCGGCAATGCGCTTCAGGCGGTAGTCGCCGTCGAAGGACGCGCTCGCCTCAGCCCGGTTTGCGCCTTCGACATATTCCAGACGCGAAAGGGTGAGGCCTCCATCGTCCAATAGCGCGGTTACCTTGCCATGAGCCGGCACGCCCTTGGCCTTGGCATAGGCGGCTTCGGGGATGCGCACTTCCGCTTCCTTCAGCTCTACCGACGCCTCTATGCGTTTCATTTCCGCGCCTTCCGCATAGACAGCATCCACTGCGGCGCTCCCCTCGAACCACGGCAGCTGCGGAATGCCGAAAAGCCGGAGTAATTCCACCGGCGCGGATGCGGCCTTGGCCTCCACGAACGTATCCATGCCTTCTTTATCGGGCGTGAACAGATAGGTGACCTTCGCCTGCGCGGGCACGCCGCTCAAATTCCCCTGCCCGTCGTAATGCATCACCGTATTGCTGATGGAAAACTTGCCGTTCAAACCGCTTAAATCATATCTGCCCATAAAGCCTTTCAGCGCCACGCCGCGTAAATCCGCCTTCACGTCGTAATCGACGATTTCGTCTTCGAGGATATTTCCTTCGGCATCCCGCGGCGCGAAGAACGAAAAGCCCAGCACCGCATGGCCTTTCAGGCGGCCTTCCACCGCGTCGGGGGAAATGTTCAGACGCTTGCCGTGCGGCATATCGGGGAGATTTAAGAAGCGCGCAATGTCGGTTGCCGGCCCTTCGCCGTCGAAGGTGAGCGCGATGCGCGGGTTATCCGCATTTAAATCTTCGATGCGCAGCACGCCGTTGCTGATGACGGTACCTTCCATGTAATGCGCATTCTCCACGCTGACCCGCATGGCATTGGCGTTGATCCGCGCCACGCCCGCCGCCTGCACCACCTCCGGGTGGCCGGGCTTGTAGCGCACCGAGGCATCCGTGAAATGGATGCTCGCCTCCACCGCCGTATGGCGTCTCCTCTCCGCTTCCCACTCGCCCGGTTCGATATCCAGCGCCACATGCGCTTCGGGGATGCTGCCCTCACGGATATTCTCCACGATCCACTCGCGCGACATCGGCGAGAGGCTCGGCGGCCAGAATTGCCGCACCTGCTCCACCTTCCCCCGCAACAGGCTGGCGTTGGCTTTGGCCCCGATGCCCTTTTCCTCCCGCCACACCCGCCCGCCCGCGGTTACGGAGCTTTCACCGAATATTACCTTCAACTCGCCGATGTTCAAATCATCCATGCCGCGCGCCGTCCCCGCAAGGTGGATGGAAGCCACTTCCAACGGCTGGGGCAGCGCTTGCACGGCAATGATGCCATTGCCGCCTTTCAGGTCGAACTCTGCGTGAAGCAGCGCGCCGTTTTCCTTAGCGAAGCGCGCCTTGAGAGAAGCATCTAAGGGAACTTGAAGCACATTGAATTCCGCCGGCAGGAATTCCGCGAAGGCCTCGGGACGTAACCGGGAAAGCTGAAGGGAGGTATGCAGCGCGTCCTGCGAGAACGGATAGTCGAAGGCGAAGGAGACGGTAGCATCCGGCTTGTCCTGCTGCACCAGCACCGCCTTCATCTCACCAGACAACGAAAGCCAGCCTTTGACGGCGCTGAAGCTTGCACTGCCTGCATGCACCGTGCTGCCGGTGGATTCGTTGCGGAAGGCAAGCTCGGCATTATCGATTCTCAAGCGCTTCAGCTTGCCTAGCACCGGCTCGTTTTCCAGGAACGCTTGCAGGCTGCGCCAGTCGCGGATATGAAATTCGCGCTGCGCTTGGGCATCGTCTTCGCCACGCAAGCCCAGCGAAATGCCGCCGTCAGCCTGGCGGTTGAGCGTCACTACCGGCTGGTGCAGCTGAATGGATGTTGGCCGCAGCCTGCCCCGGAACAGCGGCAGGATATCCAGCCCGATGGACGCGGTGGGCAGGGCTGCGATATTAGCCCCTTCCGCGCTGGTCATGGCGACGTTGCGCAGGCGGATGGTCAGCGGGTTCGCCCAGCCGTCCCACACCAGCCACGCCTCTCCGACGGCTACGCGGTACGAGCCGTCTTTGGCCGAAAGCTCTTCCGTGATGCGCGGCAGCACCCGCTCCAGCGAACGCGGACCGGTGGCAACCCAGACCAGCCCGATATTGAAGACGATCAGGCTTACGCACACCGCTACGCATAACAGCCCAAGCAGCGTCTTTTTGAGGAAGCGGGGAAAGGAAAACGCGGGCATCTTTTGGAAAGTCTGTAGTGGAATCAGGCAACGCCCGGATGGACAGGCAGGCAGTATGTGCGCTAGAGGGTTAACATGCAAGCGCGAACGCCCGATCATCGAAGCAGCGACGCCCTCTCCCCGTGGCGCGAAGCGGCATTGCGCCATACGGATTTAACCGGCTGGATGCAAAGCGCGGCGAACGACGATCCATCCCGCGCATTGCTGGAGACGCTGTTTTCCCATTCCCCTTATTTAAGCCGCCTGGCGCTGGCGCACCCCGGGATTCTTAAGGAGTTTCAGGTAAACGGCGCGGAAGTTACGCTCGCGGCGCTGATGGACGGCCTGCGGCAGGCGTGCGCCAACATCTCGCAGAGCGGTTTAATGAAGGAGTTGCGGCTGGCCAAGCAAAAAATATCGCTGCTCGCCGCCTGCGCCGATATCGGCGGGAAGTGGCCGCTAGAACGCGTAACCCGGTGTTTGAGCGACCTGGCCGATGCGGCGGTTGCGCTGGCGCTGAACCATATCCTGAAAACCGCGCACGCCAGCGGCGAAATCGTTTTGCCTGTGCCGGAGGAACCGCAAAAAAGCAGCGGCATTATCATCCTTGGCATGGGAAAACTTGGCGCACATGAGCTGAATTATTCCAGCGACATCGACCTGATCGTATTCTACGCCGGCGGCAGGCTTGCCTACCGCGGGCGCCAGTCCGAGCAGCATTTCATGAACCGCCTGTGCCGCGACCTGGTGCACATTCTGGAAACCCGCGACGCAAACGGCTACGTATTCCGCACCGATCTGCGCCTGCGCCCCGACCCGGCTTCCACGCCCCCCGCCGTCAGCGTGGACGCAGCGCTCTACTATTACGAAAGCGTCGGCCAGAATTGGGAGCGCGCCGCAATGATTAAGGCGCGCGCCATCGCGGGAGATGAAAAGCAAGCGGAGGATTTCAGGCGTCGCCTGGTTCCCTTCATCTGGCGCAGGCACCTGGATTTCGCCGCCATCGACGACATCCAGTCGATCAAACGGCAGATGGATAGGCGGAGCGCTACCGATGGCAGGCTGTCCGGGTATAACGTCAAGCTCGGTGCGGGCGGCATACGTGAGATCGAGTTCACCGTGCAGGTGTACCAGCTAATCTGGGGTGGCAGAGAGCCGTCCTTGCGCTTGAAGGGCACCTGCGAAACGCTAGCCCGGCTGCAACGTTTAACCCTCATCGACGCGGATGCGCACCGCACGCTTGAACGTGCCTACGTCTTCCTGCGCACGCTGGAGCACCGGCTGCAGATGGTGGAAGACCGGCAGACCCATAGCCTGCCCGAAAGCGAAGAGGGCTTGCGCGCCATCGCCGCGTTCATGGGATATGCCGATCTGGCAGCCTTCGGCCTGGATTTCTTCACGCATACGCAAGGAGTGCATGCGCTGTTTACCTCTTCCTTCAAAGGCGAGGAAACCTTGGGCGCCGAGGGAAGCCTGGTGTTTACTGGCGTCAGCCCCGATCCCGATACGCTGGAGACGCTGCGCAAGCTCGGCTTCCACGCGCCGGAAGCGGCGGCGTCGCGCATCATGGGCTGGCATCACGGCGTGCACCGCTGCACCCGCACCCGCCGTGCGCGAGAGTTGATCACCGAGTTGACCCCCGCCCTGCTTAAAGCTTTCGGTGAAACCGCCGGGGCAGATACGGCGCTGGCGCATTTTGACGCATTCTTAAGCCGCCTGCCCTCCGGCGTGCAGCTGTTCTCCCTGTTCGCGGTCAATCCACATCTGCTGCAACTCGTGGCGGACATCATGGGCAGCGCGCCTACGCTGGCGGAAACCTTAAGCCGCCACCCCGACTTGATCGAGGCGGTGCTGCTTTCCGGGTTTTACGACCGGCTGCCGGGCCGCGAGGCGCTCGATGCACAGCTGAAGGAAACGCTCGCCCGCGAGGAGCATGTGGAAGCCAGGCTCGATGCGCTGCGCCGCTTTAAAAACGAGCGCCAGTTCCAGGCGGGGGTGCAGCTGCTGAAGCAGATGATCTGCGCCGAGGAAAGCGGGGTATTCTTAAGCCAACTTGCGGAAACGCTGCTTGAAGCGGCGCTTGCCATTGTGCAAGAGGAATTCGCCAAAACGTACGGCCATATCGAGGGTGCGCGCTTCTGCGTACTGGCGCTGGGGCGCTTAGGCGCTTCCGAAATGCACTTCGCCTCCGACCTTGACTTGGTGTTCGTCTACGATGCGCCGGATACGGCTTCCGCCTCAAGCGGCGAGAAGCGGTTTACTTCGAGCGTCTATTACAACCGCTTTGCCCAGCGGATGCTTTCCGGCTTAAGCCTCCTTTCGCGCCAGGGCATGCTCTATGCGGTGGATACCCGGCTAAGGCCTTCCGGCGAACAAGGGCCGCTGGCGACAAGCTACGGCGCCTTCAAAGCGTATTTTGACACGCAAGCCTGGACGTTCGAGGTGATGGCGCTGACCAAAGCGCGCGCTGTGGCGGGCAATGCGTCTTTCCGCCGGGACATCGAGGCGTGCATCGCCGGCATCATAGCGCGCCCGCGCATGCGAAAATCGCTAGCGGAAGATGTCCGCGCCATGCGCGAGCGCATCGCCAGGGAGCATCCACCCGCGAACCCGTGGGACATCAAATACGCCCAGGGCGGGCTGATTGAGGTGGATTTCACCGCGGAAGCCTTGTGCCTGCTTCATGCGCATACCTATCCCTCTTTAGCGCATTGCCGCAACAGCGCGGCGATTCTCAAGGAAATCGCACGGCTCGGCATCGCCGATACCTCCGCCCTGCTCGGCGCTCACCAATTCCTCAATGCGCTTCTGTCGATGCTGCGCTTAAGCGCCGCCGAGCGCACCGATTTCGAGACGGCAGCGCCCGGCCTGAAAGCGCTGCTGGCGCGCGCCGTGGGGTTGCGCGATTTCGAAGGATTGAAAATCACGCTGCAAACAGTTGAAAGCACCGTCAGGGAGGCGTATAACGCATGGGTAACACCGTAAACTATCTCTGGAGCATCCTGATGAGCGACGCCGCCGCCTTAAAAACCGCACGCCCGATGCCACAGGCCGGCGATCAAGCGCCCGATTTCTCCCTTGCCGTCGAAGGCGGGAAGCGCCTTACCC
>CAYMDD010000039.1:0-10033 GCA_964389045.1 uncultured Rickettsiales bacterium | reverse complement strand
CTGGTCGAAGACGCGGCTGAGATCGGGCAGGCTGAACCCGTCCGAAAGCGCGGTGAACTTCACCGCGAGGATGCGGTTCTTGGCCGTGGTCGGAGCCGGGCAGATGCCGGTGACGTCGATGTCGGGGTAGTCCCCGAGCCTGGCGACGGCGTCGTGTGCCCGATCGTGAGCGACGCGCATGATCATGCGGATCATGGCACCCTCCATACCGGCGTATCGTGCCGGAAAAACGCTCGTGTAAGGGAAATCCTGGTAGGAACACCCTGTAACTGAATCCCTTACCGAGAAACAGTAGAAACGGGCATGATGATACGCAAAAACCTGCCCGCCGTCAAACGCGCGCCAGCGCGTCTACGAATCCCTCCAGCCCGCGGCAGCGCGTGCGCCTCAGGCGCTCGGCCTCCAGGATGTGCTCCACGCGCGCAAGCGTCGTCTCCAGATCGTCGTTGATAAGCACATAATCGTACTCCTGCCAATGGCTGATTTCGGCGGCGGCCTTGCTCATGCGCTTTTGCACCACCTCCTCCGCATCCTGGGCGCGGGCGCGCAGGCGCCGCTCCAGCTCCGCCATCGACGGCGGCAGGATGAACACGCTCACCAGATCGTCCCGCGCCTTCTCCGCCAGCTGCCGCGTGCCCTGCCAGTCAATGTCGAACAGCACGTCGCGCCCGGCGGCGATATGGCTTTCCACGAAGGCTTTCGGCGTGCCGTAGCAATTGCCGAAGACGACGGCATGTTCCAGCAACTCCTCTTCCTCGACATAAGCATTGAATGCGGGCTGATCGACGAAAAAATAATCCTTGGCCTCGACCTCGCCGGGGCGCTTGGGCCGCGTGGTCACAGACACCGACATCACCACCGGAGGGGATTGCGTTTCTCTGCATTGCTTCTCCAGCAGCAGGCGCGACAGCGTGGTTTTGCCCGCGCCGCTCGGCGAGGAGAGGATGAACATCAGCCCCCGGCGCGCGGTCGCGCAGCCGCGAGGCAGGGGAGGCTGCGGCTTACTGCTTGCCATTCACCCCGTGGCCTATGTGATCCGCGCCGTGCTCATGCGCCGAGTGATCCTGGCTGTGAGTGGTGCGGGGGCGCACTTTAAAATGCACCGTCAGCGGCGGCGCTTTGGCGAAGTGCAGCGTGATCGGCACGCGGTCGCCCGCTTTGAGTTCGCGGGTCAGCGATTCGAGCATCACGTGCAAGCCTTGCTCCCGCATCGACACGGTGGCGCCGGGCGCGAGCGGAACGGCGTTCACCGCGCGCATGCGCAGAATATCCCCGCTCGATTCCTGGTGGTGGACGACGCTGCGCCGCGCCGCCGGGGTGGAAAGCGTGGTCAGCGCGTCTTCCGTGCTGCCCTGGTTGGCAATAGTCAGGAAGGCAATGCCCGTATCGGAGCCTTTCATCGACGGCAAGCCCCATGCCTCCTTGACGGCGATGGAAGGCTTTGCCTGCGCGTGCGCATCGGCGCCGGTAAAGCATGCAGTTAAAAAAAGCAAAGCGAAAGGAGAGAAAAAAAGACGCATGGAACCTGTAAGACGTTTAACTATAAATGCGGACGGAGGGAAGCAAGGAGCTTGGCTACGGAATCGCTGTGCCGGAAGTGGCCCAGATACGCGCCGTTTCTATCCATGAGGTAAATGAAGCCGGAATGATCGACGCTGTAATCGCTGCCGGCGCCGCCCGGCGCGCGGGCGAAATAGACCTTATATGCATCCGCGGCGCCGCGCACCTGCGCTTCCGTGCCGGTCAGCCCGATGAAAGAAGGGTGGAAGTTGCTCAAATAGGCTTTCAGCACCTCCGGGGTGTCCCGCTCGGGGTCGAGCGTGATGAACACGGGCGTTATTTGATCGGCCTGCGCCCCGAGCGCCTCAAGCGCTTCCGTGATGGTGGAGAGCGACATGGGACAGATATCGGGGCAGTGGGTGAAGCCGAAGAACACCAGCTGCAGCTTGCCGTGCAGCTGCTCGGCGCGGAACTCCTGGCCGTTCTGGTCGATAAGGAGGAAACTGCCGCCGATGGAAGGCTTGCCTTGCCCGTTTGCCTGCGCGCCGCCCGAAGCGGGCGAGAGGCGCGACATCGTCTCCACCGTTTCCGGCATCACTCCGCGCGTGAGCCACAGCGTGGACGCGGTGACGGCCAGCAGCACCATGGTGACGGGAAGGAGAAAACGGCTCGGCATGGCTTATCCCCCCTCCACCAGGCGGCGGTAATCGCCCATCAAGGCCTTGGTGATTTCACCGACGGTGAAGCGGTGCTCGCCGATCTGCCCGATGGGGGTGACTTCCGCCGCCGTGCCAGTTAAGAATACTTCCCGCGCGGAGCCGATTTCCTCTTGTCCGATCTGCCGCTCCACCACCTGGATGCCGCGCTTCCTTGCCAGCTCGATCACGGTGCGGCGCGTGATGCCGTCTAAGAAGCAATCCGGCGCGGGCGTGTGCAGCGCATCCCCCATCACGAAAAACACGTTCGCGCCCGTGACTTCGGCCACCAGCCCGCGGTAGTCAAGCATCAGCGCGTCGTCGTATCCGGCAGCTTCCGCCGCATGCTTGGACATGGTGCAGATCATGTAAAGCCCAGCGGCCTTGCTTGCCGTCGGCGCGGTGTTCGGCGCAGGCCGCGCCCAGTCGGATAGTGCCAGGCGAAGCCCGCGCTCCCTGGCTTCCTTGGAAAAATAGCTCGGCCATTCCCACGCCGCGATGGCCACGTGGATTTTCGTAGCCTGCGCCGAAATAGCCATCATCTCGCTGCCCCGCCACGCCACCGGACGCACGTAGCCGTTGACGATGTTCTGCGCGTTAAGCACCTGCTCCGTGGCGGCGTCCAGCTGCGCCGCCGTGTAAGGAAGCGTAAAACCCAGCAGCTCGGCGGAGCGGATCAGCCGTTCGCTATGCTCGCGGAGCTTGAACACCTTCCCATTGTACGCGCGCTCTCCCTCGAACACGCAGGAAGCGTAATGCAGCCCGTGCGTTAGCACATGGACGCGCGCATCGCGCCAGGGAATGAGTTTCCCGTCCATCCAGATCGTGCCGTCGCGGTCATCGAAGGGAAGCACTGCCATATTGAATCTTTATTCCTTCAAGGGGACACCATGATTGCGGAAAACTGGCATCCGTAGGCAGGCTCATTCCGCAATGTCGCGCGCCGGTAGCTGAAAAACGCATCTTCTTCGAAACACGTATCCCGCGCAAGCAGATTGTTGCGCGAGAGCTTCGCTTGCTCCAGGCGCAGGCGCACGAAGCCGGGAAGGTCGAAGCGAAAATGGCCTTCCCTCTCGGAAGCGATAAAAAACCGCGCATTGTCCCCATCTTCCGCCATGAACGCTTCCCGGAACGGCACGCTCACCTCGTAGGACGCCTGCTGAATTGCGGGGCCGATGACGGCGGCGATGCGCTCTCTTCGCGCGCCCAAGGATTCCATCGCCAAGACCGTCTCGCCGATGATGCCCGCCAGCGCGCCTTTCCACCCCGCATGCGCCGCCGCCGCCACGCCCGCTTCCACGTCCGCCAGCAGCACCGGCGCGCAGTCGGCGGTGGTGACGCCGACCGCCATGCCGGGGATGGCGGTGACGATGGCGTCCGCCCGCGGCCTTTCTTCCAGCGTCCAAGCCTCCCGCGCAATAGCCACGCCCGTGCCGTGCACCTGCCAGGCTTTGAGAACGTGGCGCGCCCCCAGCGCTTGCGCGATGCGGCGGAAATTCTCATCGACATGCGCGTGATCGTCGCCGGTGCCGTGCGCGCAGTTGAGCGAGGCGTAAAGTCCTTGGCTCACGCCGCCGCTGCGGGTGAAAAATCCGTGCCGGATGTTGGGGAGCGCGGAAAAAGCGTCGCTTTGCAAAAATGCCGTCATCGTCAAAACCCTTCCACCGGCTCCATGCCTGCGTGCGTCACCGCCATCGCCTTGAACAATTCGCCCATTCCTTGAGGCGAGACTAGCCGCTCCAGCCCGGAAAGGATAGACTCTGCCCGTGAGGGGTTCACGCGCGCCAGCTGCGCCGCCCGCAGCTCCGCGCCCAGGCGCTTGAGGAACGCGCCTTGCGCCGCCGCCCCGTGCACGGCTGCGCCTGCGGCTAGCGCCGCTGTTCGAAGCGCCAGGAAATCCACATGCGCGGTGATGTCGGCGCTGCCCGGCTCCTCCAGCGGATCGGCGTAGGCATGCCGCCTGACCGCCTGGAGCGTGTCGCCGGTTTCCCCATGCGCGTACCCATAGTCGATAATCAGCGCCGCCCCGCCATGCCGCGCGATATGGGAGGCGATGATCTGCATGGCGTCAAGCGCAGGCTGGCATATTTCTTTCGTCATCCCAACGGTTTCCTTTGTCATCGCGGCGCAGGCCGGGATCCACGCATCCGCTTGCGCAAGGGGTGATAATGGATCCTGGCCTTCGCTGGGATGACAAGCTCTTTCGGTGAAACAAAACTTCTCTCCTTCCAATCCTATCATTCGCTCATGCCAACCTTTTCCGCGCCAGACAAACTGCCGGATCGGCAGCGCGTCGAACCATTCATTGGCAATCAGCAGCAGCGGCAGATCGGGTAAGCTTTCCAGGCGTTGCTCCCAGCGGATGCGCGGATGCCTATCCGAAAGCAATTGCCGTTGCTTGGCGGCCAGGCCTGCGCTCGCTTCGATCATCACAATAGAAAGTGCATGATGAAATCCCGGCACTCCTTGAGTGGCGCGGAGCATGTCCGCCATCAGCGTGCCGCGCCCCGGCCCCAGCTCCGCCAGGCACACGGGCGAGGGGCTGCCCATCCGCAGCCAGGCCTGCGCCAGCCACGCGCCGATCAGCTCCCCGAAAATCTGGCTGATCTCCGGCGCGGTCGTGAAATCGCCTTCCGCCCCGAACGGCGCTTTGGTGGTATAATACCCGCCTTCCGGGTCGAGCAGCGCCGCTTCCATGTAATCGGCAATCGTCATGACGCCATGCGCGCGGATGTGCGCTTTTAAGCGCTTAAGCAGCGTCATGCGGGCGCGTTGCGCCCGGCGGGCGGGCGATGAGGTACAAGCCTAAGGCCAGCATTGGCATACACAATAGTTGCCCCATGGTGATTCCGGCGAAGAGGAATCCCAGATGCGCATCCGGCTCGCGGAACATCTCCACGAACATCCGCGCAAGAGCGTACCACGCCAGAAACCACCCCGCGATGCGCCCCGGCGTCTCGCGTGCGGACGTAAAACGCGCCAGGAAGAACAGCAGCAGGAAAAACACGATACCCTCCAGCCCCGCCTCGTAAAGCTGGCTGGGGTGCCTGGGCAACGCCCCTCCGGTGGGAAACACCATTCCGAGCGGCGAAT
Source organism: uncultured Rickettsiales bacterium (assembly GCA_964389045.1). Classification (GTDB taxonomy): domain Bacteria; phylum Pseudomonadota; class Alphaproteobacteria; order Rickettsiales; family SXRF01; genus CAYMDD01. The sequence continues at coordinate 4,745 of CAYMDD010000039.1, read as the reverse complement.
CCGTCACCCTGCCGTAAAGCTCGCCGTTGATGAAATTCGCCAGCCTGCCCAGCCCCAAACCGATCGGCACGGTGCACGCGATCGTGTCGATCAGCGGCCAGAACGGCACCTTGTGCCGCTTGGCGAAGAAGAAAAACGCCAGGATCGTGCCGATCATCCCCCCGTGGAACGACATGCCCCCTTCCCACAGGCGAAGCGCATGCAGCGGGTTCTCCAGGTAATAGCCAGGCTTGTAAAACAGGATATAGCCCAGCCTGCCGCCCCCGACCACGCCGATCACCGCGTAGAGGATCATGTCGTCAATAGCTTTTTTGCTGAGGCCGGGGATGGGCTTCACGCGGTGCAGCCACAAGAAATACCACCAGCCGAAAAGAATCCCCCCCATATACGCCAGCGAATACCAGCGAATGGCCAGCGGGCCGAGATGGATGGCGACGGGGTCGATATTAGGGTAGGGGAGCATCAATCCGTGTTTTCTTCATCCGTCTCCACCGGTGAGAAGCGCTGGAAAAACCGCCCCGCCCAGCGCTGGGTGAGAAAGACGCTCACGAACGGCAAGCATAGGCCCGCGATCCTGACGGGCGTTGCATGGGCGAAAAAAAACACCGTCCAGCCGCCGATGAATGCCAGCGCATTGATCCAGCGCAGCTTCACCATCAGCGGCTTCATCTGCCGGTTGCGTTCTTCGCGGTTCATGGCGCCCCCTTGCCGCAGGAAATGAGTACTTTATTTATCGCCCCACGTCTTGCGTGTAAAGTTGTGTTCCGCCTCCACCACGCGCACCGTGCCGGTTTTGGCGCGCATGATGATGGATTGCGTCGTCGCACCGCCGGGGAAGCGGCGGACGCCCTTGAGCATCGAGCCGTCGGTGACGCCGGTGGCGGCGAACATGATGTTGCCGTGGGCTAGGTCTTTCATGGCGTATTTGCGGTTGAAATCGGTGATGCCCATGCGCTCCGCCCGTGCGCGCTCGGCGTCTTCGCGGAAGATCAGCCTGCCCTGCATCTGCCCGCCGATGCATTGCAGCGCCGCCGCGGCCAGCACGCCTTCCGGCGCGCCGCCGGTGCCCATGTACATATCCACGCCCGTATCCTTCCTGGCCGTGGCGATGACGCCCGCCACGTCCCCGTCCGAGATCAGCTGGATGCGCGCCCCTGCTTCGCGCACCTTGGCGATCAGCTCCTTATGCCGCTCGCGCTCCAGGATGCACACCACCAGATCGTTCACCGCGCACTGCTTGGCCTTGGCGAGATTTTTCAAATTCTCCGCAGGGCTTGCGTCCAAATCCACCACGCCGTCCGGCAGCCCGCCGCCCACCGCGATCTTGTCCATGTAGACGTCCGGCGCATGCAGAAACCCGCCCGCATCCGCCATGGCGATGACGGCGAGCGAATTGGCCGTGCCGTGCGCGCAGATGGTGGTGCCCTCCAGGGGGTCGAGCGCGATGTCGATTTTGGCGCCGCTTCCCGCGGCGCTGCCCACTTTTTCGCCGATATAGAGCATCGGCGCCTTGTCACGCTCGCCTTCGCCGATCACCACCGTGCCGTCGATATGGAGCGTGTTGAGCGCCTCGCGCATGGCTTCCACCGCTGCGCGGTCGGCTTCTTTCTCATTGCCCCTGCCCATCCAGCGCGAAGCGGCGAGCGCTGCGGCTTCCGTCACGCGCACGGCTTCGAGGGCGAAGTTCCTGTCCATGGTAAAGGCTTCCGTCTGGGGAGCGGCCTGAAAAGCGGCTTTCATAAATTCTCGATCCTTATTACATAGGGTTTTTCCTGCACGGCATCCAGCCGCGCAATCCTGGCGATGGCGGCCTGCATGGCCGACTCGCGCGTTTCATGGGTGGTCAGCACCACCTGCACCGTCTCGCCCGGCTGCCGCGAATGCTGCAGGAACGAACGGACGGAAATGTGGTATTCGTGGAAAATGCCCGTCGCCTCCGCCAGCACGCCGGGCTTATCGGTTACGGCCAGCCGCAAATAATAGGGCGTGGCAAGTTCCTCCATGCCTTGATGGCTTAAACTCCCCAGCCGTTCCACCGGCAGGGTGAAGGGCTTATAGCGCACCTCTCGCGCGATGTCCATGATATCGGCGACTACGGAGGAGGCCGTCGGCCCTCTCCCTGCGCCCCTGCCTTCGAAGAACACCTTGCCCACCGCATCCCCTTCCACGGCGATGGCGTTATAGACCCCGTGCACATTGGCGAGCGGCGAGGACACCGGCACCATGCACGGATGCACCCGCTGGAGGATGCCGCCCTGGTTCAGCGAGGCGATGCCCAGAAGCTTAATCCGGTAGCCCAGCTCCGCCGCCAGCCGCATATCCTGCAATGTCACGTCGCGGATGCCTTCCACATGCACCGCGTCGATCGCCGGCGCACATCCGAAGGCGAGGCTCGCCAGGATGGCGAGCTTATGCGCGGTGTCGATCCCGTCCACGTCGAAGCTCGGCTCGGCCTCGGCATAGCCCAACTCTTGCGCTTCTTTCAGCATAGTTTCAAAGGAAGTGCCCGTTTCCTCCATCTGCGTAAGGATATAATTGCACGTGCCGTTTAAAATGCCCACCACGCGCGAAAAGCGGTTGGCCGCCAGCCCGTCCCGCAAGGCTTTGATGATGGGAATGCCGCCCGCCACCGCCGCTTCGAAGGCGAGCACGCAGCCCTTTTCCTCCGCCAGCCGCGCCAGCTCCACCCCGTGATGCGCAATGAGCGCCTTGTTGGCGGTCACCACCGATTTGCCGTTTTTTAAAGCCGACTCCACCAGCCGGCGCGCGATTCCTTCCGCCCCGCCGATGGCCTCCACCACCACGTCGATGTCTTGTCTTTCCGCCAGGGAAAGCGGATCGTCCGCCCATTCTACGCCCGATAAGTCCACCCCGCGATCCCTGGACTGATTCCTGGCATTGACCGCAACCAGTTGCAGCTCCCTGCCGCAACGCGCCGAAAGCAGCGAGCCTTCCTGAAGCAAAATCTCCGCCGTGCCGGAGCCGACGGTGCCGAGGCCTGCAATGGCAATGCGGAGGGGAGATCGGGAAAAAGAATGCATTGGGAATGCTTTTACAAATCCGGTTGTGATTGAACAATCAAATTATTTCGGAAATTTCCAATATTTCAATTTACAAGTAAATTCTCTTTAATTAAGTAAACGGGAAATATTCTTTAGGAGTCATACCATGGCAAGGCCTGAATTTGAAAAAATGTTCGGTACGGAGCACACCGTCACTGTTCCGGCTGGTGACTTCGAGATCGAAGTGATGCCCAGGAACCCCAACAGCTTCACGCGCTTAGACCCCTACGCAGCTTCCCCTGTCACGATCGCGCTAAAGGGCGCGCAAGGCAATCCATTGCCGGAAGCCTTGATGGCCAGGATTAATGCAAAATACGGCGACGTATCGGAGAATATAGACAAGGATCGGGACGGTAAAGAGCATCTGATATTCTACCCTGCCTTAAAAAGCGACGGCGAGATCTATATGGGATCGTGGGCGCCGGATTTCCGCCATACGCTGGGCGTAACGCGGGAGATCACCGATCAGGTCGTTGCCGCAGTGAAAGCAGTGAGCCACGCGGCAAATACGATTGAATGGCCTCTGATAGAGTTGCCTGCCCCGCCGGAATCGCAAGCGCCTGCTGAGAAAGGTGCCGCCGAGCCGAAGAAAGGCAAGGTTCAAGAATATGTAGACCAAATCACCGGAAGCATTCCGCCTGAACTAACCCATGAAGAAAGAAAAGAGCTGATGCGGGCATTAGGCGCTGCGCTGAATGTAGATATCGTCGTGCAGGGAATGCGCGAAGGGGCGCAAAGAGGATAGCTAAAGCCTGGCAAGGGATGACTCATTCGTCGCCCGTAAGAAGTCCCTGCGAATGCGATGCGGAGGGGAGATCATGATTTGTCGACGCAGTGTTAATGTTTGCCGTATGGCACCAGCACATTGTTGAGCATGGGGTAATGTTTTTTATTCAAGCTTGCCAGCCGTAGTCCGTGCTGCACGGCAGTGGCGGCGATAATAGCATCGACAAAGCCGATGTTATTCGCTTTTTTGTATTGATGCAGGTACCAGCCTGCCTGCTCGGCAATAGCCGCATCTACGGGCAGGATATCTAATTCGGCAAGCAGGCTTTCCACAATCTGCTCTTCCGTGCCTTTCCGTATGCCTTGGTATATCTCCGCAATGGAAAGCGAGGAAATGGCGGAATAACCGTCCGAGAGCTTAAGCGCCTGCCGTGCCGGGGAATAGCCGCGCAAGGAATCGATGAGGATATCGGTATCGAAAATCAGTCGTTCCATCCGGGAAAACTCCGATCGGCGCTACGGCGTGTCTCCTCGAATTCTTTAGGGTCGCGGTCTTTCCATATACCAAACGCGCGGTCAACGGCGGTATCGAACGCTTCTTTCTTCTTTTTACCGGCATGTATTTTTTCTTTAAGCAGCAATTCTCCCGCCAGCCGCAGCATGGCGCTCAAGTTGCTGCCTTCCGCTTCTGCAAGCGAATGCAATTCTTTTTTCAAGCGTTTAGGCAGGTACACTTGTGTACGTTCCATATCCATGTGGTATCTCCTTATATACACCAGTATACGGTGTATATGCCGAAAACCCAAGCTGGGATATTACCCGGCCTCCGCAGCGCTTTTTTTGCGTTTCTGCCGGTTATGTCCTTTCAGCGCATCTCCTTGCAAAAACCCCTTCACGTTCCTTACCGCCTGGCGGATGCGCTGGCGGTTTTCAACGAGTGCAATGCGCACATAGCCT
>CAYMDD010000038.1:7739-10094 GCA_964389045.1 uncultured Rickettsiales bacterium | reverse complement strand
ACCAATGACCCGGCAGTCTTTGGCGTGGTGTCTAAAAGCCGCACCACCGTCTTTATATCCATGACCGGGCGACCATATAGATGACGCACCAATTTTTGCGCATTATCCTGCCTCCGATAGCTGAATCGTGGCATTATCTCCCGCTCGATATGGGCTTTTAAAACTAGAATTTCTTTAAATACCGCGATAGACGAACGAGCCGTCTGCTCAACACCATAGAGGAAAAAAATCAGCCATTGCCTTAGGCGATTCCCTTCGCGGACGGCCATAAGGTGATCTACATAGGCGGTTTTATTGCGCTCAAGATAATCCGACAGATACAAAGCCGGCTTGTAAAGAAGCTGCTCCGAGGCGAGATAGAGCGAAATCATCAATCTCCCCAGGCGTCCGTTGCCATCCAGAAACGGGTGGATCGTTTCAAACTGATAATGCGCGATTGCAATTTTTATCAATGGCGGCACTTTGTGCTCGGTGTCATGAAGAAATTTTTCCATATCGCTCATCAACTCCACCACATAATCATGATGCGGGGGGACGAAAGCAGCATTTTTCAGGCTCACGCCAATCCAGTTTTGGCTGGTACGGAATTCACCCGGCATTTTGTGCTCACCGCGCACGCCCTGCATGAGAATGGCATGCGTTTCCTTCAGCAGACGGTTGGAAAGCGGCAGCGTTTCCAGCTTGCCAATCGCGTAATTGATCGCTTGAATATAATTCTGCACTTCGCTCCAATCGTTGCGTACCTCCGGCAATATATCTGCCACTTCCTTGAAGGCATCTTCGATATTGGTCTGCGTGCCTTCCAGTTTGCTGGATTGTGTAGCTTCTTTCGCCACATAAGTGCGGATAAAAAAATCGATATCGGGCACAAGATGGGCAAATGCATTCAGTTCTCCCAACGCGCGATCCGCCCGGCCAAGCAGCTCTTGAACTTCCGGGTCGGCGATTACCCATGCATGGTGGATGTTAGTGGGTAAAAAACTTTTGTACTCAAACTGAGCCTCATAACTACCCGCTTTGAATTGCTCCAGATTCATATTTAAGAAACCAGGGATTTTCTACACTAGCGCCCTTTTTATACGATACTTCCTCCATTAAAGAAATAACTTATTTTAGATTTTAAACACTTTCTATAATAACGATAGACATATTGTAGAAACTACCGCCTTTAGTATTAATAGAAATTATTTTAACCGACCCAAATCCTAATATGACCTTTTCGACAAGCACCATTGTCGCACTTCTTCCGCACTTACGCTTTTTTCCTTTAAATCCGCCAAGCTTTCGCTGCCGCGCCGCTTGGCGAGTTTGAGGCCGTCTTGATCGCTTAGTAGCACATGGTGATGGTATAGCGGCGTCGGCAGGTTCAGCAGCGCTTGCAGCAGTACATGTACCTCCGTGGAGGCTTCCAGGTCTTTTCCCCGCACCACATGGGTCACCCCTTGCAGCGCATCGTCTACCACCACGGAAAGGTGGTAGCTCGTCGGCGTATCCTTGCGCGCGAGGATGACATCGCCCCAGCGCTGCGGGTTTACGTCGACTTTTTCTCCCCCCGTAATCGCAGGCGGGGCGAAGCGGCAGTAAACGAGAGGGGAACCGGCAGCTGCGATTGCGCGCTTCATATCGAGGCGAAACGCATGCGGAGCGCCGCTTTGGAGCCGCGCTTGCCTTTCGGCGGCGCTTAACGAGCGGCAGGCGCCGTGATAAAGCGGCGCGCCGTCCGGGTCGGCGCCCTTGGCAGCGGCTGCAACTTCCGAGCGCGTGCAGAAACAGGGATATACCAGCCTGCGCTGCTCAAGCGCCGCCAGCGCGCGTGTGTAATCCGCCATGTGCTCCGATTGCACGCGAATTGGTTCTTCCCAGGTAAGGCCGAGCCAGGCCAGATCTTCCAGCGCCGCCTGCCTAAGCGCCGGGGTGCAGCGGGCGGGGTCGATATCCTCCAGGCGCAGCAGGAAGCGGCCATTGTGCGCGCGGGCAAGCTCCGCATTGAGCAGCGCGCTATAGGCGTGTCCGAGATGCAGCCGCCCGTTGGGGCTGGGCGCGAAGCGGAACACGGGCGAGGACATGGATTCTCACGACGCCTGCCGGCTGAAATTTTGCGATTGCCTAAGCCACAGCGCAATTTTCTGCTTGAGTTCTTCGAGCTTGAACGGTTTGGCGAGGTAGTCGTCCATTCCGGCGTTTAGGCATTTCTCCCGGTCGCCCGCCAGGGCGAAGGCCGTCATGGCGATGATGGGCGTGCGCGGGGCTTGCGACTGGCGCTCGAAGGCGCGGATGCGCTTGGTGGTCTCGATACCGTCGATGCCGGGCATCTGCACGTCCATCAGCACCAGGTCGACCGGGCGGCCGGCGGCG
>CAYMDD010000038.1:0-7729 GCA_964389045.1 uncultured Rickettsiales bacterium | reverse complement strand
GGCAAAGCGGCTTTGGGTGAAGCGCTGCACCGCGTCGGTGCCGTTCAGCGCCACCTCGTAAGCATAGCCGAGCTGTTCCAAAATGCTGGTAGCCACCAGCACGTTCGGTTCATGGTCTTCGACCAGCAGGATGGGGAGCTGCGTGACGGCGGGGGCATCGGCGGCAAGATCTGCGCGGCTGCCCGCCGCCGCAGGCGCCTCCGCGCGCGGCAGCGGCAGGGTGACGGTGAAAACCGAGCCTTCGTTGATGACGCTCTCCAGCCGCAGCGTGCCGCCCATGGCGTGCGTGAGCGCTTTGCAGATGGCGAGGCCTAAGCCGGTGCCGCCGTATTTGCGCGTGGTGGAGGCGTCGGCTTGCGTGAATTTATCGAAGATGGCGGAGAATTTCTCTCCCGCGATGCCGATGCCGCTATCGGCGACATGCACTACAAAGCCCCCGTCCGTCCCGTCCGTCAGGCTTATTTTCACGAATCCGCTTTCGGTGAATTTAATGGCGTTGCCGACCAGGTTGGTGACGATCTGCCCGATGCGCAAAGGATCTCCCCAGTAATAGCGGTGCGTAAGGCCGGAGGCATCGAAGATCATGTGCAGGCGCTTCTCCTGCGCGCGCACGCGCATCATGGCGATGACGTTTTCGATGCACTCCACCACATCGAACGCCAGCTTTTCGAATTGCACCGCGCCCTCTTCGAGCTTGGCGAAATCGAGCAGGTCATTAATCAGCGACAGCAGGTTTTCGCCGCTCACCTGCAGGGTGCGGATGAATTCGCGCTGCCGCTGGTTCAGCGGCTCCGTCATGCTTAAGATACCGGAAAGCCCGATCACGGCGTTCATCGGCGTCCTGATTTCATGGCTCATGTTGGCCAGGAATTCGCTCTTGGCGCGGCTGCTTTCCTCCGCTTTCTGCTTGGCGGCCTGGAGTTCGACGATGGCGTCGCTCAACTCGCGCTCATTGTGCCGGATTTCCTTCATCATGGCGTTGAACGCATCGACCAGCTCGCCGATCTCGTCGTCGCCCAGTTTTTTGGCCTCCACCGGTAACGTGCGCTCCTTGGAAAAACGGCGCGTGATGGCGGCCAGGCCTACGATGGGATAGGAGATAATACGCTGCAGATAGGAGGAAAGCGGCCAGATCATGGCTAGCACCAGCAGCATGATAGCAAGCTTGTAGAGAAGTCTTTCGGCGAGCATCGTGTAGGTGTCGCGCAGGTCGTACTCCAGGTAGATCGCCCCCAGCTTGCGCTGGCCGTTGCGGATGTCCTTGGACAGCTCCAGCCGGTCCCAGTGATAGGCACGGCGCTCGCCCTGCCCCAGCGGGCAGGCAGGGGTGATATCCGCGGGAGATGCGGCGACATAGAGCGCGAAGACGGCGTTTTGATCGTTATAGAGGCAGGCTTTGCGGATGGATGCGTCGGCGCCCAGCGAAAGCAGGTTTTCGTGGGCGGCGGCGGGATCGAGAAATTCGAGTGCGGCTCTCGATTGCAGCGAGATGATGTCGGCGGTGATGTCCAGCCTGCGCATGTACTGTTCGCGCTGCGCCCGCCAGCTGACGGCGGTGTCGAGCAATGCCGCCACTAGCAGCGCCAGCGCGCTCATGCCCGCGATGATAATCACCAGCTTGATGCGGATGGAGAGCGAGCGGAAATGGAAGCGCTTGAGGATCGGCGAGGACATCAATCCACTTTCGACGCCAGGTTGAGCAGGCGGGAGCTGACCTGGAAACCGTCCGCATCCAGCAGCGAATGGTCGATCTTGATGGCGATGCGCTCACCGTCGTTCTTCAAGTCGATCATGCCTTCCTGCCCGCCGTAGACATCCTGATTGGAGACGATCAACACGCGCGCATTGTGGGCGGCCTCTCTCACGCGCTCCGGGAGCGCGAGGCGCGTAAACAACAGGTTGCAGCCATCCAGGCCGTCCTCGTTCTCGATCTTGCGGATAGTCAGAGTGCGCTCCTGCTCCACCTTGCGGCGCACGTATTCCAGGTAGGGCTGCACCGGATCGTTGCCGTAGAGGCACACCACCGGCTCTTTCAGATCTTTGGGAGAAGCAAAGCCCGGCCAGGTGATGTAATTGAAGAAGTTGTAGAGGAACGCCGCCTCGATTTTATATTGGCGGGCGTCCTGCGCATAGAGCGGCGGGGCGGGCATAAGCCATAAGCTTACGCCTGCGGCAATGGCAATTGCCCTGTTGCCTATGCGCAGCAGCTTACGCATCAAAACCGTACCGTCACGCGCGCAAGGCCTGCACGTTCGATCTGCGCCTGAGGCGTGTTTGGAAACTCCTTATGCTTTGCGTTCAGCAGGTTCATGCCGATCAGGCTCAACTCCACGTTCGGGAGCGCCTGCCAGCCCAGCCGGGTATCCAGGCGCATGTAGCTGCCGATGCCGCCGTTCAGGCTGCTGACGTAATACGCGGCGGCATCCCACTGCACGGTTTTGCTTAAGTTTAGGTAAGAGCGCAGCGATGCCTGGTGCTTGGGCGAGGTACCGCTGGTGTAATAGGCAAAGGCATTGGAATTCAGCTCGAAATCCTGCATCAGGAAACTGTAGCTCCCACTTAAGCGCCAAGTGTCGGTCACGCTCCAGCCGGGGGCGATTTCAACGCCGTATGTGCTCGCCTCGCCGAGAGTGGCGAACGGGAAAGGTGTCAGCACCGTACCCTCGCGCACGAACGGCGTGCCGGGCTGGCTGAATGCCTGTAGATTGTCGTAATCGTTATAGAAAAGCGCCGTATCAAGCGAAACTCTCCTTGTGGGCTGATAGCGCCATCCCAGCTCATAGGCAATCAGCTCTTCCGCCTCCGCGCCCGTATTGCCGACGATCGCCAGGCCGCCGGGAGGAGTTGTCGGAAAGAGCTGTGCTACGATCACCACCTGGTCTTCGATCTCGCTCGGCGTGCGCACCGCGCGCGCCACCGACGCCCAGAGCGTCTGATTGGTTGCCAGCTGCCACGAGAGCCGGGCGCTCGGCTGCACCTCGAAGCCGGTGAAGCTGTTATGCTCGAATTTCGAGCCAAGGGTTAAGTACATCTCGCGCGGGATGACCGCATATTCATTCTGCGCGAAGAAATTCAGCACGCTGCGCTCGACGCTTCTGTCGTTTAAGCTTGCCGCATAGGTGCCGTCGGTGTTCTCAACGATGTAGCGCGCGCCCGTGCCCCAGATGAAATGGTTCCTCTCGTTCAGCGCGAAATTATGCTGGAACTGCACATCCGCCGTGCTGACGCGCTGATTGAAGATAGTTTCCTGGCGGGTATAATGATCCAGATACGCCTGCAGGCTGGTTTCCCCGCCGTCCTGGAGGGCATGCGTCCACCGTCCCAGCACGTTGCCGCCGTAAGAGGAGTTGTCGTTGGTCACCGTCGTCGTAAACGGCGCGGTCGGCTGGAGCACTCGCGTCTGCGAATCGAAGCGGCTGGTATAGGCATCGCCGTGCACGGTGTAGACATTGCGTCTTTTACCTTCGCTATCTACGCGGAAACCGACCCTTGCCCGCCGCCATGCGTCGCGGTTGTCCGCTCCGCCGGGGCGCTCCGCGTCATCGTAACCGGCCAGGCGGCCATAGCTGCGCCAGTAGGCATTCCCCGCCTTGCTGCCATGCCTTGCCTCAACGAAGCGCTCCTCGTTGCCGCCTGCCGCGGAAAGGTAATTGCCTTGCGTCTGGGCGGCGTTCTTGGTGATGATACTGATGATGCCATTGACGGCGTTCGCGCCGTAAAGGCTCGCGCCCGGCCCGCGAATCACCTCGATGCGCTCGATATTCTCGATCAGCGTGCTTTGATCGTCCCAATAGGTGCCGGAGTAAATAGGGGTATAGACCGTTCTGCCGTCAATCATCACCAGCAGCTTATTAGCCAGGACGCTGTTAAACCCCCGTGCGGAAATTGCCCAGCGGTTGGAGCCGACCTGCGCCACGTTCACGCCCGGCACCATGCGCAGCGCATCGGGGATGGAGGTAACGCCGGAGCGCCGCAAATCCTCGCTCGTTACTACATAAACGGCGGCGGCGGCCTGATTGAGTTTCTGCGCCCGCTTCGACACGGACGTCACCGTTAAATCAGCGATATCGAGTGCGAGAATTTCCTCGAATTCCAAATCGACTACGGAAGGCTCTATCGCCGCCGCCGGCCCCGATAGTGAAGCCGCAACCAGAAAGAAACAAAACGGTGAGCCGCGCATAAACATCCTTTTAAACTGCAAGCGCTTTTTTAAAGCTCGATAAAAGAAAATGAGCGGACAGCCCATGATAAAGAGGATGCGCCATCCTATGCGCAGTCGAAGCTTGCCACAAGCTTTCTTGCAAGAAAAATGCTATAGTTGACACGGTTTTATTTTCGCATGCCTGGTTTATGTACGCTTCTGTTATAGGGGTTTGAAACTATATTGCCTTGCATCAACGCACATTGTTTTTAAGGATTTTTTCATCATGCGACACGCAACGCCCCTCCTGCTCACTTTCGCCCTGTTTAGCGCTCCCGCTCTATGTTACGCAGCGGAAACCGCAGCCGCAGTGGGCTACGGCGCCAATCCCCAGCTGCCGGAGCCGAGCAGATCGCTGATTCCCACCGTCAATATCGCCCCGGCCAAGGGGTGGCCGGACAACGCCAAGCCGATAGCCGCGGAAGGCCTGGCGGTTAATGCCTTCGCCGCGCAGCTCGATCATCCGCGCTGGCTCCATGTGCTCCCCAATGGGGATGTGCTGGTGGCGGAAAGCAACGCCCCGGCCAAGCCCGAGGATCATAAAGGCATCAAAGGCTTCTTCATGAAGCAGACCATGAAAAAGGCAGGCGCGGGCGTGCCCAGCGCCAACCGCATCACGCTCTTGCGCGACGCCGACGGCGACGGGACGGCGGAGGTGAAAACCCCGTTTCTTGAAAACCTGCACTCCCCTATCGGCATGGCGCTGATCGGCGACGTTCTTTACGTGGCCAATACCGATGCCATCGTCAAATTCCCCTACCGCGAGGGCGATACGCGGATCGAGGCGAAGGCTGAGAAGGTGGCGGATCTCCCCGGCGGCCCGCGCAACCATCACTGGACGAAAAACATCATCGCCGCCAAGGACGGCAGCGCGCTTTACGCCGCCGTCGGCTCCAACAGCAACGTGGCCGAGCACGGCATGGAAGAGGAGGAAAACCGCGCGGCGATTCTGGAAGTCGACCTGAAAACAGGCGACACCCGCCTGTTCGCCTCGGGCCTGCGCAACCCCGTCGGCCTCGCCTTCGAGCCGGTTTCGGGGAAGCTGTGGACTACCGTCAACGAGCGCGACGAGCTGGGCGACGACCTGGTGCCCGATTACATGACCAGCGTGCAGGACGGCGGCTTTTACGGCTGGCCGTACAGCTATTTCGGCCAGCGCGTGGATACGCGGGTGAAGCCGGAGCGCCCCGACCTGGTGGAAAAAGCCATCGTGCCCGACTACGCGCTCGGCTCGCATACCGCCTCGCTGGGGCTGGCCTTTTACGAAGCGGGCTTGCTGCCGGGGCATTACCGCGGCGGCGCGTTCATCGGCCAGCACGGCTCCTGGAACCGCAAGCCCAAAAGCGGCTACAAGGTGGTGTTCGTGCCGTTTAAGGACGGCATGCCGAACGGCGCGCCGGAAGACGTGCTGACGGGCTTCCTCGATGCGCAAGAAAATGCGCTTGGCCGCCCGGTGGGCGTGGCCGTGGATAAGCAAGGCGCGCTGCTGGTGGCTGACGACGTGGGCAATATCATCTGGCGCGTAAGCGCCGCACAGCCGTAACGCCGAAAGCGATTTGAAAAACGCCATTTGCTTCGCTGAGGCCTATCCTTTATTCTGCTGCACGCTAAAAATTTTCCACGGGAAGCTTGGCCGAGTGGTTTAAGGCAGCAGTCTTGAAAACGGGTGAAGGTTGGAAGGTTTTAAGGTCGCCGAAAGGCAAATTTTATGTGGAAGAGTGGCCGAGTGGTTTAAGGCAGCAGTCTTGAAAACTGCCGTACTCGTAAGGGTACCGTGAGTTCGAATCTCACCTCTTCCGCCACCACCCGCCCGAGATGCCAAAAACGCCCATGGGACAATTCTGGGACAGTTCAAAAAAAGCGGTGACAACACACCACAAATCTCAACTACAATGAGAATATGATGGTGCAGTTCTTAGATCACTTAGACAAAACAAATGAATCAACCGATGAGATTAAAATCTCAAGCGGCATTCACAGCGAAATTGACGCGCTAAAAAAAGATCCAGCGGCAGATTTAACAACCGATCTGAAGGCCGCTCATACCGCATTCGCAGTTTCACAGTCATATGATGTCAACCGCAAACCTTGGAATACATACTTCCAGCCAATGGACAGCGGAACTGCCGCTGATGGTACACCAGCTTATTTCCCTGATATTCCCAAAATGCCGACGGCATTCTTTGATAAATGGATCAATGCTGCAGATACCAGAACGCATCCCATTATAAGAGCAAGATTTAATGATCTTGTATGGGATTTTTGGCCATATTTTAGGAAAGAAAAACGCAATGTTGAGTATGCGGTAAGAGCAATTGATGCCTACATCGCAGCAACTTCACCAACAATTAGCGATGAATACCATGCATGGATATACATCGAGCGCGCCTTAGAACTCGCTGAAATGATCAAGAATGTGCAAAGAAGAACTGCTGCGAAGGAGGCGGCATTTTTATTGCACGACAGGGTTTTATCCCTTCCTGAACACATGTGGTGGAAGCCATACGATATTTTATGGTGGAGGCGTGATTTTTTAGCCGAATCTGAAATCCAAAAAATTGTTGCCGCTCTTAAAGATGCGCTAGACCAGCTTACTGATTCCGGAGGGCAGAACTTTGATCCCGTCAAATCTCTTGATGCAGCTGAGCGACTGGCAACATGCCATAAAGATTTGGGAAAGAAAGAAGAAGCCATACAGGCTATTCTTAAGGCCGGAAATTGTCTCGAGGAAAAATCCAAAGAAGCCGATGGAATGTTAGCTACTGTATGGCTAGAGCTAATCTTCAATAAATACCAACAGCATAACTTGCGTCATGAAGCTGAGAGAGTATCGCTGTTGCTTCGCGATCGTGGAAAAGATGCTATCGCTGGCATGAAGAAAGTTTCTTCTCAGATTGAAATATCACAAGAGGAAATGGATAGAATTAAGGCATCTTATTTAACCGATGATTTTGTCGGTACAGTCCAGAATATAGTGCTTTTTCACATTCAAAAAGATCGTAGCATTCAGCAATCGGCCGATGAACAAGCTAAAGTTGCGCCTTTAAGCGCAATGATTAGCAAGCGGATTTTTAATGCCGAAGGGCATGTGTCTGCAGTCATCCCTGGTATTCAAGATGATCGAGATGCCTATCTGATGCACTTCCGTGGTCAAAACTTCGCATTTGATGGGGTATTTTTACAATTTGCATTCGATTGGTGCATTGAGAAACATGCACCAGAAGCCGATGATTGGATATCATTATGTGTGACGGGAGCACTTATTCACGAAAGACATGAATCATTCATTCGCGATGGATTTATTGCATGGCTTTCCAAAGATTGGATCAAGACCACATTTATCCTGATCCCTGTAATTGAGGCAGTTCTTAGAGATATTTACACTGCCATGGGAGGCAATCCTCTTACGGCTTGTCAAGAATCTGGTGGGTTTGATGTAAGAGGCATGGGATGGATTCTTCGCTCCGAAATTTTTAGAGAGCGATTCCAGCCGGATATTCGCCTTCATCTAGAAGCTCTATACACCCT
>CAYMDD010000037.1:8662-10169 GCA_964389045.1 uncultured Rickettsiales bacterium | reverse complement strand
CATCGAGTGGGTGACGATGACGATGGTGAAATTCTCGCTCAGTTCCCGGATCAGTTCCTCGATGCGCGCCGTGGCGATGGGGTCGAGCGCCGAGCACGGCTCGTCCATTAAAATAATGGTCGGACTCACGGCGATGGTGCGCGCAATGCAAAGCCGCTGCTGCTGGCCGCCGGAAAGGCCGGTGGCAGTGTCTTTTAAGCGGTCTTTGACCTCCTCGAACAAGCCCGCTTTCTTTAAGGACTGCTCAACGATCGCATCCATCTCCGCCTTGCTGCCCGAAAGCCCGTGCAGGCGCGGGCCGTAGGCGACATTATCGTAGATCGATTTGGGGAACGGGTTGGGCTTCTGGAACACCATGCCCACCCGCGCGCGCAAGGACACCACATCCTGCTCCCGCGCGTTGATATCCTCCGCATCGATCAGGATTTGCCCCTCCACGCGGCAGCCCTCGATGGTATCGTTCATGCGGTTGACCGAACGCAGGAAGGTGGACTTGCCGCAACCCGACGGGCCGATCAGCGCCGTCACCCGCCGTTCCGGCACGCTCAAATCGACGTTAAACAGCGCCTGCTTGTCACCGTAGAAAACGCTCAAACCCTTCGCTTCAATCTTGGGGCGCATTTCCATCTACCACCTCACCTCAAACCGCTTGCGGATAATGATCGCCAGCGCGTTCATCGCCAGCAGCAGGGTGAGCAGCACCAGGATGCCGCTGGCGGTCAGCTGCCGGAATCCTTCCTCCATGCTCTGCGCCCACAAATAAATCTGCACCGGCATGACGGTGGCAGGCTCGAGCGCCGAGCCGGGCACATCCGCTACGAAAGCGACCATGCCGATCAGGAGCAGCGGCGCCGTTTCGCCCGCTGCGCGCGCCAGGCCCAGAATCGCGCCGGTCATGATGCCAGGGAGTGCCAAGGGGAGCGTATGGTGCCACACCACCTGGAAAGGATTGGCGCCGAGCGCCAACGCCGCGGCGCGGATCGACCCCGGCACGGCGCGCAAAGCCGCGCGGGTGGCGATGATAATGACGGGCAGGATCATCAGCGCCAGCGTCAGCCCTCCCACCAGCGGCGACGAGCGCGGCATGTGCAGGAAATTCAGGAACACCGCCAGCCCCAGCAGCCCGAAAACGATGGAAGGCACGGCGGCGAGGTTGTTGATGTTGACCTCGATCATGTCCGTAAACCAGGTTTTGCGCGCGAATTCCTCCAGGTAGGTGGCGGCCATCACGCCCAAAGGAAATGCAACGCCAAGTGCAATCAACAGCGTGAACAGCGACCCCACCACCGCGCCCTGGAACCCCGCCCGCTCCGGCTGGCGGGAATCGGCGCGCGCGAAAAACTGCGAGTGGAACACTTTCCGTATATCGCCCTGCTGCTGAAGCGCTTGCACCCATTCGAGCTGCTTGGAGCTTAAGCGCGGCGCGCCCTCCTCTGGCGCTCTTTTCAATGTCAGGTCAACGCTGCTGGCCAGCGGAAGCCATACCGACGCCGCGCCGTTCATATGG
>CAYMDD010000037.1:0-8652 GCA_964389045.1 uncultured Rickettsiales bacterium | reverse complement strand
ATATGGTGCGCCAGCGCGTGTGCCTTCAGCTCCGCTCCCGCCGCCGGGCTGATGAGCCTGGAAAGCGTCTTGGCATCGCCTTCGCTTAAATCCGGGAAGTGCGCGCGCAGAGCGTCCTGCACTGGGCGGGTAAACGCGCTTGCCGGGGCGTCCTTTAAGGTTTCACCCGGCAAAAGCTTTATAGATTCCGGCGTCACGCTGACATGCAGCCGCACCTCATGGCGGAAAAATCCGGGGATGCCGCGCGCAAGCAGGCTCGCCAGCAGCACGGCCAGCACCAGCAGCACCAGCCAGAGCGTTCCGCGCGTCAGCCAGACGAAGCGCCGCTCGGCGCTCAAGCGCTTGCGGTGATGGCGTAGATTGCGAATATCCATAAGGGATTGTTTGTAAAAGATCGAAGGCGCAAACGCCACCGTTTTCCGCGCATGGCAGCCATACGCATTGATGAGGAATTTACCCGCCGCACCACCTTGCTAAACTGTGATTTTACATGAGGACGCCGAAACTACTCAAGTTTACATGAAGTGATAATTAATACTTTTCCATTGTTTCTAAAGGAGATAAGGACATGCGCGAACTTTATTACATAGCATTGGCGCTGCTGGTGATCGGCGGTCTGAATTGGGGACTGGTCGGCGCGATGGAGTTCGACCTCGTCGCGGCGCTCTTCGGCCCGATGAGCCTGATTAGCCGCTTGATCTACATGCTGGTTGGCGCATCGGCTGTTTATGTCGCCGTCTATGCGCTGAACAAGCGCCCAATGGCCATGATTCGTTAACGGGTCAGTCGTCGGTTGTCGGTGGTTGGTCGTTAAATGGACAGAATGACCAACGACCAACTAATCATACTTCTCCCGGTATTTCTTCACAATCATCAGCGCCACGATGTTCAAGGCCAGCGTCACGCAGAACAGCGTCAGCCCCAGCGCGAACGCCGCCAGCGTCTTGGCGCTGTCGAACGATTGATCGCCTACCAGGAGAGAGACGATCTGCACCGTCACCGTCGTCACCGCCTCCAGCGGGTTGAAGGTGAGGTTGGCGGAAAGGCCTGCGGCCATCACCACGATCATCGTCTCGCCGATGGCGCGCGACACCGCCAGCAGCACCGCGCCCATCACGCCCGGAAGCGCTGCGGGCAGTACCACCTGGCGGATGGTCTCCGAGTGCGTCGCGCCCAGGCCAAGCGATGCGTCGCGCAAGGAGCGCGGCACCGCCGTGATGATATCGTCGGAGAGCGAGGAGATGAACGGCACGATCATGATACCCATCACCAGCCCCGCCGCCAGCGCCGATTCGGAAGCGACCGAAATCCCCGCCCATTCGCCGAAACCCCTTAAAAAAGGCGCAACCGCCGTGATGGCGAAATAGCCGTACACCACGGTGGGCACCCCGGCCAGCATCTCCAGCGCCGGCTTGGCCGCAGCCCGCACGCGCGGGGAGGCGTATTCCGCCATGTAAATGGCCGAGTAAAGGCCGAGCGGCACCGCCACGCACATGGCGATGAGCGTAATCAGCAGCGTGCCCGCGAACAGCGGCAGCGCGCCGAATGCGCCCGAAGAACCCGCCTGATCAGGCCGCAGCGCCGTTTGCGGACTCCATTGCAGCCCGAACAGGAACTCATGCGCCGGAATCAGCCGGAAGAAGCGCAGCGCCTCGAAGAGCACCGAAAACACGATGGCAAGCGTCACTAGAATCGACGCCAGCGCCGCGCAGGCGAAGAGAATCCGCGCCGTCTTGCCGATTATCTGCGCGCGCCGCGCACGCACGGCGATAGAGTGGGAGGCGGCTAATGTCATGCGGCGGCGCTCCGTTCGTCGTGGACGGGCAGGTAGACGTTGAAAATGCTTCCCACCCCCACCTCACTCTCAATGTGCAACACGCCGTGATGGCGGTTGAGCACGTGTTTGACGATGGCGAGGCCCAGACCGGTGCCGCCGACCTTGCGGGTGCGCGCCGAATCCACGCGGTAGAACCGCTCGGTCAGGCGCGGCAAATGCTCTTTGGGAATCCCCTCGCCCTTATCCTGCACGGAAAACAGCACCGCCTTCTGCACGCCGCGCAAAAGCGGGTCTTTCGGCAGGTCGGAGGTGAGCCGCACCGTGACGATGATTTCCGAATCGGGGTGCGAATATTTGACCGCATTGCCGAGAAGGTTGCGCACCACCTGCGCCAGCTCATCCTCCTCGCCTTTGGCGGGCGGCAGATTGTCATTGAGCTTGAGCCGGATTTCCACCCCCTTCTGCCGGCTCGCCCATTCGAAATGCTGCTTCTCGCTTTTGACCAGCCGCGCCATGTCTACCCTTCCCGTCGGCATGTTATGCGCGTTCATCTCGATCTTGGAGAGCGAGAGCAGGTCATTGACCAGCTTGCTCATGCGCTCGGCCTGCTCGGCCATGACTTTTAAGAATTCCTCCCGCGCCTGGGGGTCGTCTTTGGCCGGCCCCCGTAAGGTTTCCACGAAGCCGATGATGGAGGCCAGCGGCGTGCGGATTTCGTGGCTGGCGTTGGCCACGAAATCGGCGCGCATGCGCTGGATGCGCTTCTGCTGCGTAATGTCGTTTAGCGTGACGATAATGGAAACGCCGGTGGCCGAGGGAATGGGAAAGCGCTCGACCGTGGCCTGGAAATCGCGCGCCGTCTGGCCGTCCAGGTAAAACTCGACTTCCTGCCCGTGGTAATCCTCAATGACGGCGTCGATCGTGCCTAAAAACTTCTCATTGGCGATGATCTCGCCGATATGGCGGCCTGCGAGGTTTTGCCCGAAGATGGATCTCGCCGCCCGGTTGGTGCGCACGATGGTTTTTTCGTTATTGGTCATAATCAGAATGTCGGGCAGCGTATCGACCAGGATTTCGCGCTCGGTGATGACCGTTTCCATCTCCTGCTTCTGCTGCTCCCACGAGCGCTGGAGCTTGGAGAGCGCCTCCTGAAGCGCAGCCAGGTTTTTTAAAAAACGCAGATCCGGCGCCTTGACGCGCTTGTCCTGCGCCAGATCGTTCACGTAATCGGCCAGCGCCGAGAGGTTGGCCAGCGACGGCGCCACGATAAACGCGCACAAGGCCAGCGTTCCTAAATAACCGTACACGAAATAGGCGAAATCCAGCTGCCCGGCAAACACCAGCCCGCCCAGAACGATCAGCATCGGGCTGGAAACGGCAAGCACCGCTTTCAAAAAATGGGCGAAGGAAACGGGCGTTTTCGGCTGCATGGGCGCTAATGTCACTGATAAACCGGATCATAGAGCAAGCGCTCCGAACAGCAAGCGGGAGTTTGTTCAAGGCGCGTGCGCTTCCGCCGCGTTCAAAAACCCGACCGTGCGCTTGACCTCGCGGATGACGGGCGCCGCGGCATCGGCAGCGCGCTCGGCGCCGAATTCCAGGATGCGGTCAAGCTGCCCGGTATCCGCCATCAATTCGCGCATGCGCGCCGTAATCGGCGCCAAATGTGCCACCATTGCATCCGCAAGCCGCTGTTTGAATACGGAAAAATTATCCGCGCCTACCTCTTTTAGCGCCTCTTGGCGGCTGATGTCCTTCACCGAGGCGTAGAGATTAAGCAAGTTGGATGACTCAGGCCTGTTTTCAGGGTCATAGGTGATATTCGGCTCCATGTCCGATTTGGCCTTGCGGATTTTCTGCACGATGACATCCGGCGTATCCGTCAGCGCGATGCGCGAATAGTCCGAAGCATCGGATTTGCTCATTTTCTTCGTTCCGTCGCGCAAACTCATCACCCGCGTGGCCTCGCCCAGAATCAACGGCTCCGGCAGCGCAAATACCTCCCCGCCATAATGCCGGTTGAACGCGGCTGCAATATCCCGCGCCAGCTCGAGATGCTGTTTCTGGTCTTCGCCCACCGGTACGTGGCTTGCCTTATAGAGCAGAATGTCCGCCGCCATCAGCACAGGGTAGGAATAAAGGCCAAGCACCGCCTTCTCGCGGTCTTTGCCTGCTTTTTCCTTAAATTGCGTCATGCGGTTGAGCCAGCCGAGCGGGGCGTGGCAGGAGAGAATCCACGCCAGCTCCGCGTGCGCGGCGATCATTGATTGCGGAAAGATGGCGCTCTGCTTGGGATTGACGCCGCAAGCGATATAGGCCGCTGCCGTCTCGCGCGTGTGGGTTTTAAGCGCCTCCGGCTCCTGCGGCACCGTGATGGCGTGCAGATCCGCCAGCATGAAGAAGCACTCATACTCGTTTTGCAGCCTTACCCAGTTGCGGATGGCGCCCAGGTAATTGCCTAAGTGCAGATTCCCGGTTGGCTGCACACCGGAGAGGATGCGGCCTTTGCGGGTAGCGGGCAACGGGTGGCGAGAAGATGACATAAGCGGATAATTGAGGTTAATACTTGCGGTCACGTATCGCAGCTGTAGATTATTCGTCAATATGAATCATTACCCCACCCCTTATCCACCCCCCACCGGCCAGTACCCCGCCACCCGCCTGCGCCGCCTGCGGCAGGCGCCGTGGGTGCGGGAGATGACGCAGGAAAGCCGCCTGCACCCGTCCGACTTAATCTGGCCGCTCTTCGTGCAGGATGGCAAGGATACGCGCACGCCCATCCCCTCCATGCCGGGCGTATTCCGACTGACGGTAGACCAGGCCGTAGCCGCGGCCAGGGAGGCGCGATCCTTAGGCATTCCGGCCATCGCTCTTTTCCCGGCAACGCCTGCGCAAGCAAAGGACGACAAGGGCAGCGAGGCGTTGAACCCGGGCAATCTGATTTGCCGCGCGCTGCATGAGATCAAGGCGGCGGCGCCGGAAATAGGCCTGATTGCGGACGTGGCGCTCGACCCCTACACCTCCCACGGCATGGACGGGCTGGTGGAAAACGGCGAAATCCTAAACGACGAAACCGTGGAAATCCTGTGCCAGCAGGCGGTGCTCCAGGCCAGGGCGGGCTGCGACGTGGTGGCGCCCTCCGACATGATGGACGGGCGCGTCGGCGCGATTCGCGGCGCGCTGGAGCAGGAGGGGCTGAAGAGCACGCTCATCCTTTCTTATGCCGCCAAATACGCCTCGGCGCTCTACGGGCCTTTCCGCGAAGCGGTGGATTCGGCGAAACATTTGGGAGGAGCGGATAAAAAAACCTTTCAGATGCATCCTCCCAACGCGCGCGAGGCGCTGCGCGAAGCGGCGCTGGACGTTGCGGAAGGCGCGGATATGCTGATGGTGAAGCCCGCCGGCCTATACCTGGATATTCTCCGGGATTTGAGCGCGGCGTTTCCGCTGCCGGTGCTCGCCTATCAGGTAAGCGGCGAATATGCCATGATAAAAGCGGCGGAAGCGCAAGGCTGGCTCGACGGAAAAAAAACGCTTGAGGAAAGCCTTTTCGCTTGCAAACGCGCCGGAGCCGCGGCTATTTTCACCTACGCGGCGCCAGAGATCGCCCGAACGTTACAAAGGTAAATTAGCCGTGCCCTGGTTTGTTGCTTTATTGCAACAACAAAGCGCGAATGTAATGCGTCATACAATGCTTTGATAAAAACCGCTGTATTTTTTAGCGGCAAGTTTTTAACGGTGTAACGTTTACTTAAACTTTATTACCAAACTGGAGGAAGACCCGCTATGGCCATCCATGCGCCCATCCGCAACGCTCTGACATTCGGCATCGCTTTCACCGCAAATGCGGGCATCCTTGCCTTAAGCAGTGGCTCCGCCCTCGCCCAGGTTCCCACCTCCGTCGATCCCGGCAGGGTGGAACAGCGGTTCTCTCCCGCCATCCCGGTTGCGCCTCAGCGCTCCGCTCCCGCCGCCAGCCCGAGCGTGCCCGCCCCCAGCGCGCCTGCACCCGCCATTGCGCCGTTCACCCTGCAATCGGTGCGCATTCAAGGCAATACCGCCTATTCCACGGAAAAACTGGCCGAAGCCGCAACGCCTTACCAGGGCAAGACCATCGGCGCCGCTGAAGCGCAAGCCATCGCCCGCACCATCACCGACCGTTACCGCGCCGATGGCTACGTGCTGTCCCAGGCGGTGGTAGACGGGCAGAGCGGCGGCGAGCTGCGCATCCGCGTTATCGAAGGCTTCATCGCCAATGTCGTGGTGGAAGGCGAAGTCCGCCAGAGCGACCAGCGCCACATCATCGAGGACATCGCCGAGAAAATCAAAGCCGCGCGCCCGTTCAAGCTCTCCACCCTGGAGCGCTACCTGCTCCTGCTCGACGATTTGCCCGGCGCCACGGCGCGCGGCGTGCTCCGCCCCTCCTCCAACACCTACGGCGCCGCCGACCTCGTCATCAACATGACGCACAAGCTCTTCGAAGGCTCGGCAACCGTCAACAACCGCGGCAGCGAATATATCGGCCCCATGCAGTACGGCCTGACGCTCGGCGCGAACTCGCTGCTCAAAGTCTACGACCGCACCTTGATCCGCTACATCACCGCCAGCCCGATGGACGAGCTGCAATTCGCCGCCATCGAGCATGAGCAGCAGCTGGATTCGGAAGGCACCAAGCTGAACCTGACCGGCTCCTATACCGAGACCGAGCCGTCGATCCGTCCGCTGATTCCCGATATCGACGGCAGGTCTTACTTCTTCCAGGCGCGCGTTTCCAGCCCCATCGTGCGCTCGCGCAAGGAAAACCTGACGGTGCGCGGGGCGTTCGACTACCGCAACTCCAAAACCGATTTCTTCGGCGTGCAGCTGTCGCAAGACCGTATCCCCACCCTCCGCGCCGGCGCCACCTATGACTTCACCGACCGCTTCGACGGGGTGGTGCTGATGGACGGCCAGGTCAGCCGCGGGCTTCCGATCATGAACGCGACGGAAGAAAACGACGGCGGCTCCCGCACCGATGCGGAGGATAATTTCACCAAATTCAACCTCGATATCTCCCGCGTGCAGGACATTACACGTGGTGTCTCGCTGTTTACCGCGGCTTCCGGCCAGTACGCGCTTGACCGCCTGCTCCCTTCCGAACAATTCTCGGTGGGCGGCGAGAATTTCGGCAGCGGGTACGATCCGGCGGAGATTTCCGGCGATCACGGCATCGCCGCCCGCGCCGAGCTGCGCTTCAGCCAGGCGCTGGAACGGCAGTATTTCAGCTCCTATCAGATCTACACCTTCTACGATATCGGGCGGGTGTGGACGAAGGATACCACGGACGGGCAGGATTCGCTGGCATCCGCGGGGTTGGGCGCCCGCGCCAACTTTACGCCGTGGCTGTCGGGCACCGCAGAGTTAGGCGTCCCGCTGACGCGCGATGTGGCCGCAGAAGGCGATGACGATCCCAGGGTCTTTTTCAATGCCACGGCAAGGTTTTAAGAATATTTAACGAATTTTTCATTTATCGCTTGCATTTCCTCTTCGTAAAAGATTAAAAAAGTATGAATTTTTTATAAAAACGACACAAATACATATCAAAAACAAGATACATACCGTAGTAGAAGTATAAAAAAGCGAAAGGGTTAAGCATGTTAGGGTCATCTTCCGTTCAGGGTTTCGAAAAGAGCACCAGTGCCTTTTCGCGGTTTTTCCGTTCAACGACCGCACTCGCGTTCGCGCTGTGCGCCGCCGGCGCGGCGCATGCGGCGCCGGTGCTTGACGCGGTAGTCACCGGCGCGTCCGCCCCCACGGTCAGCGGCAACACCACCACCGTCAACCAGACGGCGCCGCGCGCCATCATCAACTGGCAGAGTTTTGATACCTCCGCGGGTGAGCGGGTGAATTTCAATCAGGCCGCCACCGACATCGCCTTGAACCGCGTCACGGGGCCGGGCGCAACCAATTATCAGGGCGTGCTGAACGCTCCCGGAAAAGTCTGGATCATCAACCGTAACGGCGTGGCCTTCAGCGGCGGCGCGCGCGTCAACGTCGGCGGGCTGCTCGCCACCACCGCCGATATCAGCAACGCCAATTTCCTCGCCGGGAATTACACGTTCGACACCCCCGGCGTCGACGGGGCGACCGTGCGCTTCTCGGACGGAACCAGGGTGCAGACACCGGCGCAGGGCTATATCATCGCGCTGGCTCCCCGCGTGGAAGTGCGCGACAATAGCGTACTGCGCACTAGCGGCGGCAGCATCGGCTTAGGCGGCGGCGGCCAGACCTATGACGTGACCTTAACCCCGGCGGGCGACGATCTGGTAAGCTTCACCATCGGCACTCCGGTGGCGGCCACCAACCTGCACAGCGCCATTTTCATCTCCAACGGTTCGCAGGTAAAATCCACCACGCAGACCGCTACCGGCAAGGTTCTCCTCACCGCGCAGGATTTAAACGGCGTCTACGACACCCTCATCAACATCAAGAATGCCTCGGTGAACGCCGCCAGCAATAACGGCGGCAGCATCATCATCAACGCCACAGGCTATAGCCGCCGCGCGCTGGTGGACATAACCGACGGCAGCGTGGTGAACGCCTCCGGCGGCGCCACTGCCGGACAGGTGATCGTGAATGCGGACGGCAGCGGCACCCCCACGGGCGCGCAGGAGCATTTGATCCGCGTGGCCAACGGCAGCACGCTGATCGCCACGGCTGACACCGGCGGGAACACCACCGGCGGCCAAGTGACGCTCGACGCCAAAGGCAGGACGCAAGGAGCAGTGATCAGCGTCTTAAACGGCAGCCAGCTGATCGCCTCCGGCGGCAGGCAGGGCGGCGATATCCTGGTGCGCGCGCAGAACTACAATGACCCCACCGTCAATGGCGTGGCC
>CAYMDD010000036.1:0-10253 GCA_964389045.1 uncultured Rickettsiales bacterium | reverse complement strand
TCCGCCATGGGAAGCAGCCATGCACGGCCATAAACGCCGACGAGCTGGTATGCCGGGCGTGCCGGATTGGCGAGTGGCCCTAGCAGGTTGAACACAGTGCGTAGTTTCAACTCCTGCCGGATCGGCGCCACGTGGCGCATGGCGGTGTGGTAGAGCGGCGCCAGGAGAAAGCAGAAATTCGCCTCCGCCAGAGAGCGCTCCTGCACAGCTGCCGGCGCATCGATCTTCACGCCCAGCGCCTCCAGCACGTCCGCCGAGCCGGAGCGTGAGGAAACGGCGCGGTTGCCGTGCTTGGCCACCGGCACGCCCGCCGCCGCCACGATGAACGCCACCGCCGTTGAGATGTTCAAGCTATGGCTGCCGTCCCCGCCGGTGCCGCATACGTCGATCGCGCCGGGCGGCGCGTTGAACGCGGGCGCTTTGGCGCGCAGCACTTCCGCGCCTGCGGCGATTTCGGCGGGCGTTTCCCCTCTTAAGCGCAAGGCCATCAGCAGCGCGCCGGTCTGTGCCGGGGTCGCCCCGCCGCTCATGATGACCTGGAACGCGCGCACGGCCTGTTCTTTAAACAGGCTTCTGCCCTCGGCGAGCGCAGCCAGGATGGGCTGGATGGCGTTTTCGGTCACGGGTTTACCACAAAGTGGGGACGGGATACCGCCGGATCATGGGGTCGGAGGTGAGGATCGTCAAGCCTTGCGTGAGCGCTTCGGCCACCAGCAGGCGGTCGAAGGTGTCGTTATGGTAATGCGGCAGGAAACGGATGCGGTAAAACGTCTCGGCGCTGAAAGGGAGAATGTCGATGCCATGCTGCCTGCACGTACTCGGCACGAACACCTCCGGCGGCTCGGCCAACGCCAGCTTGCCTATGGAATATTTGATGACGATTTCCCAGATCGAGGCGTAGCTGAGATAGATTTTTTCTTCCGTCTCCAGAAAAACATCCCGCGCGGTAGCGGATACTTTCTTCGGCTCCCGTATCAGCCATAGAAAGCACATCGTATCCAGCAAAAACGCCATGGTATTTCAAGGATTAGGCGTAAAAGCGTCACCGAACATTTCGCGGACTTCCTTATCCGTCATCGGCGCAAACGCCTCCTCCGGTATCTCGAACGGATAGGGATAGCCTCCGATCATGCGCTTGCGTTTGGGCTTTTGGGAAGGAGCTTGTTCCACCGGAATGAGCGCCGCTACCGGCACATTGCGCCTGCACAGCACGATCTCCTCCCCCTGGAGCATGCGCTCGATCAGCGCGGAGAGATGCGTCTTAGCCTCGTGGATGTTGATATTTGTAGCCATGGTTTAATAGTAAACCAACAACATGACCAAGTCAAGAATTTCTAGATAAGCTTCAGGAAATTCTGTAAAATTGCATGCCCGTGTTCGGAGGCGATGCTTTCGGGGTGAAATTGCACGCCGTGGGTGTTGTGCGTACTGTGCGATAAACCCATGATAACGCCGTCTGCCGTTTCCGCCGTGATCTTAAGCGTCGGAGGCAGGCTTTCCCTCTCCACGATCAGCGAATGGTAGCGTGTGGCATTGAAGGGGGATGGCAAGCCTTGGAATAAGGTTTTGCCGGAATGCTGAACCGGGCTGACCTTGCCGTGCATGGGGGCTGCAGCGCGGATCACCTTTCCGCCGAATGCCTGGCCGATGGCCTGGTGGCCGAGGCAGACGCCCAGGATCGGCAGCGTGCCGGAGGCTTTGCCGATCAATTCCAGCGTAATCCCCGATTCCTCCGGCGTGCCGGGGCCGGGCGAGATGACGATGCCGCGGTAGCCCGCGCCCATCGCCTCCGCCCCGGTAACGGCGTCGTTGCGGCGGACATCCACCTCCGCCCCCAGCTCCGCCAAGTAATGGAGCAGGTTATAGGTGAAGCTGTCGTAATTATCGAGAAGGAGGAGTTTCATCACAATTATTTTATTATCTTTAGTGTTGTCCTCCCCGCTTTAAGCGGGGAGGACAGGAAGCGATACCATTGGCGTCATTATCGCCTACCTTCTTCTATCATAGATTTAATCTCATCTCTTGTCAGCAGAGGCAACCCCAACTTGATGCGCCGCGCTTCCACGCGTGTGCGCAATACCTGCATTATATCTATCGCATTATTGAACACGCTGATTTCTTGCATAAATTCCCCGAATTAATAATGTATGATAAAGTAGTTCAAAGTCAATTACTTAAACAAATTTTACCGCTTCTTCCGCGGCTTTCATCAGGGCTTTGGCCTTGTTGACCGATTCCTGGTATTCATCTTCCGCCACCGAATCCGCCACGATGCCGCCGCCCGCCTGCACGTGGAGCGTGCCGTCCTTGACCAGCCCAGTCCGAAGCGCGATGCAGGTGTCCATGTTGCCGCTGGCGGAGAAATAGCCGACGCAGCCGGCGTAAAAGCTGCGCTTGTGGATTTCCAGCTCGTCGATGATCTGCATGGCGCGCACTTTCGGCGCGCCCGAGACCGTGCCCGCCGGGAAACCGGCGATCAGCGCCGACAGCGCGTCATATTCCGGGGCGATGTCGCCTTCGACGTTGGAGACGATATGCATGACGTGGCTGTAATTCTCGATCTGCATGCGTTGCGTGGTGTGCACCGTGCCGGTTTGGGCCACCCTGCCCACGTCGTTGCGGCCTAGATCGAGCAGCATCAGATGCTCGGAGATTTCCTTCGGGTCGGAAAGAAGGTCAGCCGCCAGCTCGGCGTCTTCCTGCTTGTTCCTGCCGCGCTTTCGGGTGCCGGCGATGGGGCGGATGGTGACCTTGCCATCTTTCAGGCGCACCAGGATTTCCGGGCTGGAGCCGATCAGCTGGAAATCGCCGAAATCGAGGTAAAACAGAAACGGCGAAGGGTTTAGACTCCTTAAGGATCGGTAAAGGCTGAACGGCGGCAGCGGAAACGGCGCTGAGAAGCGCTGCGAAAGCACTACCTGGAAAATATCGCCCGCGCGCATGTAACCTTGCGCTTTTTCGATCATATCGTCGTACGTCTCGCGCGGCGTATTGGAGCGAAAATCCTCCATGTGCATAAGCTTTCCAGGCGTCTGCGTGGAGGGGAGCGGCGCGCGAAGGCGCTCCAGCACGGATTCGATGCGTGTTTCCGCTGCCGAGTAAGCGGTGGCGGCATCGCCGCGCGCGGCATCCGGCCAGATGGTGGTGAGCACGAACATCCGGTCGCCCACCGCGTCGAAGATCACCATGATCTGCGGGCGGATAAAGCACGCATCCGGCAGCCCCAGCGTATCGGGATTTTCGTTCGGCAAGCGCTCCATGCGCCGCACCATGTCGTAGCCCATGAAGCCCACCAGCCCTGCGGCCATCGGCGGCACGCCGTCCGGGAGCGTGAATTGCGACTGCCGGTAAAGCGCGCGGAAGGAGTCAAGCGCCCCGCCTTCGCAGGGGGAGAACCGCGCATCCATCGAATCGGCATAGGCGATTTCCGCCTTGTCGCCATAAGCGCGCCAGATCAGCTCCGGCTTGAGGCCGATCACCGAATACCGCCCGCGCGATTCGCCTTTTTCCACCGACTCCAGCAGGAATGCCGGAGTGTGTCCGTCGTTCAAGCGCATCATGGCGGAAACGGGGGTGTCCAGATCCGCTGCGCGCACCGTCCACACCAGCTGCGGCGTGCCTGCGTCTAGACCTGCTTTGAATTCCGCCTGGGAGGGGTAGAGCGTATGCACCACCGCGTTTACCGGTCTTCCTCCGCCTGTAAAGCGGAAGCCTCGATGCGGGCATCGTATTTCTTGTTCAAGTAATCGGCGTATTGCTGCAGCAATTCCGCCTGCATCTGCTCCGAGAGCACGCCTTGCAGCTGCGCCACTTTTTCCTTTGGCGCGGGAGGAGCGTTTGCACGCTCCGTCATTACAGCGATGATAAAATCATCACCCAAAGGATAGGCCTGCGTGGATTCGCCCGCCTTCAGGCCGAACAGCTCCGATACCAGCGGCAGGGGCAGCGCCTTGCCGCCGACATAGGCCGGGCTGCCTTGCGCGAACGCTTCGACGGGGACGGGCGTGAGTTTCAGCGATTGGATGCTTTCCCGCCGCGTGCCGGGCGCTTTAAACGCCTTGGCGGCTTCGTTCGCCATCTCGCGCAAGCGTTTGCCGCGCTCGGCATTCTCCCAGCCCGCGCGCAGCCTGGCCTCGACCGCCTCGAACGGCTGCGGGCGGGCGGGCGACACCTCGTCCACATGCAGCAGGAAATACTCGCCCGAATCGTCCGCCACGATGCCGGAATCCTCGCCTTCGGCGGTTTTAAAGGCTTTTTCCAGGAAACTCGCAAAAGCAGGCAGACCTTCCGCGCGCCCGCCGCTTTGGCTCTCGCCTTGCGCGTCGAACAGCCCGGTGCGGTGCAGCGTCAGGCCCAGCGCCTTCGCCGCCTCTTCGATGGTATCCCCGCCCGCCAGCCCGTCTTCCAGCTGGTTGGCGGCCATGGTCATCGCCTTGGTGGAATATTGCAGCTTCATGTCCCGCTCCAGCCGCTCGCGCGCTTCCTCAAACGGCATGGTGTCGGGGGGGAGGATCTTCTCCACCTTAAAGATGTGCCAGCCGAACGGCGTCTGTATGGGTGCGGTGAAGCCTCCCTCCTTCAGGCCGAATACTTCTTTCTTCGCTATTTCCGGCAGCATGCTTTCCGTCACGTCGCCCACTTTGAGGCGCTCGAGATTGGGCGCGCCCGCAAGCTTGGCCGCTTCGCCGAAGCTTTTGCCCGAGTTTAAGAGCGCATGCGCTTCCCTGGCTTTGGCTTCACCGGCAAAGAGCATCTGCTGCACTCTCCGCCTTTCCGGGCGCGCGAATTCCTTGAGGCGCTCGGCATAGGCGGCGCGGAGCTTGTCCTCCGGCGCGGGCAGATCATCGTTCACGGGGGTAAGCGTCACGTAGGAAACGCGGCGGTATTCAGGTAAAGCGTACTCGTCCTTATGTTCCTCATAATACGCTCTGAGATGCTCTTCCGTGGGCGCGGGCACGTCGCTTACCAGGCTTGATTTAAGAATATAAGCGTTGGCGGCGCGCTTCTCTCCTTGAATCGCGGCGATGGTTTCGGCGGCTATCTGCGGTGCTGGCTCTGCGGCAAGGATGGCGTTCTGCAGCAGTTCGATAGCCATCTCCGCGCGCTTGATTTCCACGAAGCGCTTCTCCGTCAGCCCGTTGGTTTTCAGGAATCGCTGAAACCTTGCCTTGTCGAAATTGCCTTTTTCATCTTGCAACACCGCCTCGGCGCGGATGGCGCTTGCCACGCCCGCATCGTCCGGCATCAGCCCCAGCGCCGCCGCTTCCAGCGCGAAGGCTTCATGGTTCAACATCTTCTGCAAGATCTGCCGCTTCAATCCCATCGCTTCCACCAGCTCCGGCGAGTAGCGTTCAGCGAGCCGCGCCTTCAACTGCTCGGTTTCGCGCCGAAGGGCGTTTTCCAGCTCGGCCTGGCTAATCCGCCGGTTGCCGATGGAGGCGGCTTCCTTGCTTAAGCCCCGCTGTTTGAGCATGTCCTCGACGCCGAAAAACGCCATGCTCACCACGATGACGGCGATTAAGACTTTGGCGGCGATTCCGGCGCTGCCGCTGCGGAAGGAATGAAGCATAGGCGTTTCACACTAAAGCGGGAGATTGACGTTTCAAGGGGTGTACAATAGAAGGGCGGGGTTGTCCAAGCACTAAAGCTTAAGCGGGAAAACCATGCGGAACAAGCTGATCGCCGGAAACTGGAAAATGCACGGAAGCCTGAAGGAGGCGGCTGCGCTGATCGCCTCCCTTAAGGCGGGTGCGGGCAAGGTGAGGGCGGAGCTGGCCGTCTTCCCGCCATACGTGTTCCTCCACGCGACGGCGGAAGCCTTGGCAGGCTCTTCCATCGCCCTCGGCGCGCAGGACTGCGCCGCGCATGAGGAGGCGCAGGGCGCCCATACAGGCGATGTCAGCGCGATGATGCTAAGAAATCTCGGCTGCGCCTACGTCATCCTTGGTCATTCCGAGCGGAGAAGCTTCCACGGAGAAACGGATGAAACGGTGCGCCGGAAAGCGGAAATTGCCCTGGCGCAAGGGCTTACGCCGATCATTTGCGTGGGCGAAACGCTAAATGAGCGCCAGGCGGGGCAGGCGGAGGCGGTGGTGACGGGGCAGGTGAGAGCGTGCCTGCCGCAAGAAAACGGCGGTTTTTGCTTGGCTTACGAGCCGGTATGGGCTATTGGTTCGGGACTGACGCCGAGTGCGGAGGAAGTGGAGGCCATGCACGCCTGCATCCGCCGCATCGCAGACGTCCGCGTGCTTTACGGCGGCTCCGTTAAGCCGGAGAACGCCGCGGAGCTATTAAGCCTCCCCGGCGTCGGCGGCGCGCTGGTGGGCGGGGCGAGCCTGAAGGCGGAGGCGTTCCTTGCCATTGCGGCGGCGGCGTAAATAGATTAAGTATTTAGGAAATAATATTATGTACACCGTTCTCCTCGTCATCCACACTATCCTGGTGATTTTCCTGATCGGGCTGATCCTGATCCAGCGCTCGGAAAGCGATGGGATGGGTTTGTCTGGCGGCGGCAACCAGTTTTTGTCAGGCCGCGCCCAGGCCAATATCCTCACCCGCACCACGGCCATCCTGGCAGCGCTGTTCCTGCTCTCCAGCTTGTCGCTTGCCATCTGGGGCGGCAGGCTCAACAATCGCTCGATCGTAGACGCCGTGCCTGCGCCGCTCTCGGATGCTCCCCTTTCCACGCAGACGAACGCGCCCGCGCCGGATGCGGGCGTAGCCGCCCCCGCCGTGCCCAAGCCGGAATAGCATGGCCATCCGGGAAGCCATCCGCCCGGCGAGCGACTATTTAAGGCCGGGGCAGGATTCGCAGGCGCACTGGATTTTCTCGGAGCGCACGCAGACAGCCCATCTGGCCTTCGTGCTGCCGCGCGAGCAATACGCCGCTACGGAAGAAGCAATCAAAAACTATTTGTCCGACGCATTCCACCTGCACGATGTGGGCGAGGTGACGCGGCTCGAAAAAGGCGGATTCGCACTGGTGCAGACCATGCTTCCCGGCTATGCGAGCGGGGGCGATATCCCGTATCAGCTGCACCTGACATTGGACGATGCGCGGATGGTGGAGGCGTATCATGCGCCATTCTTCCAAGAAAGCGGCAAGGAGGCAGGTGCGCTTGCCAGACTGCTCAAGCGCACCTGCGGTGGAAAAGGGCGTTGATTTTTTTAAGCGGGAAAGCGTAAAAAAGCTTATGGCACGATTTATTTTCATCACCGGCGGGGTAGTTTCTTCTTTAGGCAAAGGCTTGGCCTCCGCCTCGCTCGCAGCACTCCTCCAGGCGCGCGGGTACAAGGTGCGCATGCGCAAGCTCGACCCTTACTTAAACGTCGATCCCGGCACGATGAACCCCAACCAGCATGGCGAGGTCTTCGTCACCGAGGACGGCGCGGAGACGGATCTGGACTTAGGCCATTACGAGCGCTTCACGGGCGTCAACGCGCGGAAATCCGACAACGTCACTACGGGGCAGATTTATTCCACGCTTTTAACGAAAGAGCGCCGCGGCGACTATTTGGGCGGCACGGTGCAGGTGATTCCGCACGTGACCGATCTCATCAAGGAATTCGTGGTGAAAGACACCGAGAACGAGGATTTCATCCTTTGCGAAATCGGCGGCACGGTGGGCGACATCGAAGGCCTGCCGTTCTTCGAGGCCATCCGCCAGCTGGGCTACCAGATGGGCAAATCGCAAGTCCTCTTCATCCATCTGACCCTGGTTCCTTACATCGCCGCCGCTAAGGAGCTGAAAACCAAGCCCACGCAGCACTCGGTCAAGGAGCTGCGCTCCATCGGCATCCAGCCGGACATCCTGCTGTGCCGCGCCGACCGGGAGATTCCCGTCTCCGAGCGGGCGAAAATCGCGCTGTTCTGCAACATCCCCGAGGAATGCGTCATCCAGGGCATCGACGTGGCGAGCATCTACGAAGTGCCCGCCAATTACAGCGCGCAAGGCCTGGATGCCCAGGTGCTCAAGCATTTCGGGCTGGAGGGCAAAACCCCGATGGATCTGAAGCGCTGGGACGATATCCTGGAGCGCATCCGCAAGCCCGAAGGCACGGTGAACGTCGCCATCGTCGGCAAGTACACCGGCATCGGGGACGCCTATAAATCGTTGAGCGAAGCGCTCGACCATGCGGGCATCGAAAACCGCGTGAAGGTGAATATCGACTGGATCGACGCCTCCGCCTGCGATGCGAATATCGCCGAATGCCTGAAAGGCTCGGATGCGGTGCTGGTGCCGGGCGGCTTCGGCGAGCGCGGCGTGGCCGGCAAAATAGCCGCCATCCGCCACGCGCGCGAGCAGGGCATCCCTTATCTGGGCATCTGTTTCGGCATGCAGCTGGCCGCCATCGAATTCGCCCGCAACGTGCTGGGGCGGGAAGACGCCACTTCCTCCGAGTTCGGCCATGTGGAGGACAAGGAAGGCAAAGGCCCGCTGATCGGCCTGATGACCGAATGGATGCGCGGCGGCATGCTGGAAACCCGCAGCCGCGAAGGGGACATGGGCGGCACGATGCGCCTGGGCGCCTATGATTGCGAGATCGTGCCGGGGACGAAAGCGGAGAGCATCTACGGCAAAGGCCCCATCTCCGAGCGCCACCGCCACCGCTACGAACTTAACATGGCTTACCGCGAGGAGATGGAAAAAGCGGGCATGGTCTTCTCCGGCTTATCCCCTAAAGGCCATTTGCCGGAGATCGTGGAGCTGAAAGACCACCCCTGGTTCGTGGCGGTGCAGTTCCACCCGGAATTTAAATCGAGGCCGTTCGCAGCGCATCCGCTGTTTGCATCGTACATCCGGGCGGCGATGGTGCACCGGCAATCCTCGCGCGGCGGCGAATCCAAAGTGGTAAGTCTTGCCGAGCGGTAATGCGCTAATCGGAACACTTCGTTTGACGGATAAGGTATCTGCGCTGTAAGATTGGCAATGAAGCCAGCATTATAAACTTTATTATGCCCCTGCCGCCTAAATTGCACAACACTCCCGACGATGCCGCCAATTATGAATCGGCGATGAAGCAGCTGTTATGGAAAAAGCTGCAAAGCCTACCGCTTTCGCAGACGATCAAGATTAATGAATATATTAATTTCATCATGAGTATCCATGCTAAAGAGCAGGCGGAAGAGGATGCGCCGTACGGCGAATGGACAGAAGATGAGCTTCGCCTGCTTTCGATTGCTTCGCTCCAGCGGGTATGGGATGAAGACGACGATCCGCTGAGCGTTCCGGGAAACGAGGCATGAGCGTTTACCGCTTCGGAGACGTCGCCGTCGCCGAGTACCCGTTTAGTGATTTTACGAAGCGCAAGCGGCGCCCAGTCGTTATATTGAGCACTCCTTATTTCAAACGGCATTGCCGGGATGAGCTGGTGATGGCAATTACCAGTAAGCTCTACATGGTCGATCCGTCATTGCACTTAAGCAATTGGCAAATGGTGGGCTTATTACGTCCTTCCGCATTAAAACCACATATCGCAACCATTGAGACGGGTTTGCTTATTGACCGCATCGGCGCGCTTTCCGCACAGGATATACAACGGCTTCATCAATTCATCTCCGCTGTCTGGCGGCAGGAAGATTAACTATGAATCACCACGTCCCCGTCCGCCACCTGACCTTCGGCAATGACCTGCCGTTCATCCTCATCGCAGGTCCGTGCCAGATGGAATCGCGCGAGCATGCAATGAAGATGGCCGAATGGCTGGCGCTCATTACCGAGCGAGCGGGGATCGGCTTTATCTTTAAAACTTCGTTCGACAAGGCCAACCGCACCTCGCTTTCCGGCAAGCGCGGCTTAGGCCTGCAATCGGCGCTACCCGTGTTCGCCGAAATCCGCGAAACCTTCGGCTGCCCGGTGCTGACGGATGTGCATACGGAAGAGCAATGCGCGGTGGCCGCGGAGGTGGTGGACGTGCTGCAAATCCCGGCGTTCCTCTGCCGCCAGACCGACCTGCTCATTGCGGCGGCGAAGACGGGCAAGGTGGTGAACGTGAAAAAAGGCCAGTTCCTCGCCCCGTGGGACATGGCGAACGTGGCCGCCAAGGTGGCGGATTCCGGCAACGCCAATATCCTGCTCACCGAGCGCGGCGTTTCCTTCGGCTACAATACCCTCGTTAACGATATGCGCGCTCTGCCCGTGCTGGCTGCAACCGGCTATCCCGTTATTTTCGACGCCACCCACAGCGTGCAGCAGCCGGGCGGGCAAGGCGGCTCCTCCGGCGGCCAGCGCGAGTTCGTGCCCATCGTGGCG
>CAYMDD010000035.1:0-10285 GCA_964389045.1 uncultured Rickettsiales bacterium | reverse complement strand
TCTTCCTTCCACCGGGCAATGGCGGAAAAAACGGTAGGTCAAATGCCCCAGCAGAAAGCCCATCAGGCAGCGCACGAAGCCTAAGCGGTACGTGGCATCCATGAACTCCGGCGAATAAAGCGACAATATGACGGCGCTTGCGCCCACCAATGCGATGGAAAGCGGCACCATGCGCTTGCCCGCCGACAAGGCCAGCAGCCCAAAGGCGGCATACACCCAGAATTCGGCGCTGATCGACCAGCTGGGCTTGTTCCAGGTGAGGCTGTCGAAAATCCCCATCGAATGCACCAGGAACACGTTGCCGATAAACGCCTCCCAAGAGGTGCCGCCGGTGAAAGCGGGTGTCTTGCCGCTGCTGCCCAGCGTGTGCATCGCCGCCCAGCGGACGGTTTCGTAGGCGAGGAATGCCAGCAGCATGGCCATGTGCAGCGGCCAGACGCGCGCGAAGCGGCGGCGCATGAAGCCTTTGAAACTCTCGCGGCTCCACAGGCGGGCGGCATAAGCATGGGTAATCACGAAGCCGCTGAGGCAGAAGAAGAAATCCACGAACAAATAGCTGTTCTGCACCAGCGGCAGCCCGAAGACGTAGCCCATGACGGGAAAGTGGTAGAGCGTCACCATCAGCGCGCACACGCCGCGCCAGCCGTCCAGCGCATGGAAACGCAGGCCTTTTTCGCCCGTGCCCGGTTCATGAATGGAGCGCATGCGTCTTCCTTCCGCTTAAGTAAACATAGGCGATGACGATGAATGCAAAATAAACGTTGAGCTGCACCGAACCTGCCGTTTCCACCGTGCCGCGCACCAGGTGCATGCAGGCGAAAACGAAAAGCGTCTTTTCGAGAAAAGTACCCCCTTCCGTGCCGCGGCGGACGCCGCCCCACAGAATTCGCAGCATCACCAGCAAATAGGCGGCAAGCCCCACCACGCCGGTTTGCAGCAGCGTGGCGATGTAGCCGCTGTGCGGCGAAGGGATGATAAAGCTGCCAAGCGCCGCGCGGAGTCGAAGGCGCATGTTCAAGTCGGATGTGTGCGCTTCGGGGCCTAGCCCCAAGATGGGAGAGCGCATGGCTTCTTTCAGGTAGAAATTCCAGATGTCGGCGCGGTTGGTGAGGCTGGGGTCTTTGCCGATGAGACCAAGAAAACCGGCATAAAGGCTATCTGCGAACGGAATGACCGCTATGGTCAGAAGCAGTGCGACAAATACCAAAGCGAGTTTGCTGGGAGCGCCCAGACGGGGGGTGTAGAGCACCACGGCGCTGATGACGAAGCCCGCCGCGGCGCTGGAGAGCGAGCCGCCGGAGCGCGACTGGATCATCATCAGCGCGCAGACGGCGGCGAGGAAGAGCGCGGCGAGTTTCCTCATGGCGGTGATGCGCTGGAGGGACAGCGTTGCGAAGAGCACCAGCCCGTAGGCGCAAAAATAGCCGAACTGGTTCTTGTGCGTGAACATCCCCCGCCACGCGCCCGCATGCACGCCGCCGGAAGTGCCGTAGCGCGGGAGGGCGAGGATATAGGCAAGGTTGATAAGCGCGCAGGCGGCAAAGAAGAATACCAGGATGCGCAGCATGTGCCTGGGCGTTACGATCAGCGCCGCCGCGCCGAAGAAATAGACCAGCAGCGTAAGGCGGATGGAGAAGCCAAACGAGTTCGCCGGGGCGATGGAGGTCAGAGTGGCGGCGAAATGCACCAGAATCAATACGCTCAACAGCTTGAAGCGGATGATAAAGAGCAGCACATGGCGGTGGAAAAGCAGGATGGATATCAGCATCGCTCCGTACATGGCGTTGAAGGCGATGCCGATGAGGGAGGAGCCGTTGAGCAGCTCCTCGCCTTCGACATTGGCGGGGTAGAACCACATGCCGCTGCCGATGAAAAGCGCCAGGCATACGGCGAAAAGCAGAAACACGTAGCTCAACGTTTCGCCCGCATCGAGCGAACGGGGGGATGCGTGCCCGGCGCTCATGCGTTCTGCTTCTTTCGCCTGAATGTGCCCCACAGCGCATGAAAGCCGGGATGCAGCAGCACAGGAATCAGCATCACCGCGCCGTAGATCAGCGCTTCCGCCAGAAACAGCCTGCCGGTCGGCAAGGCGTGAAGATATTGGGTGTAGGCGTAATGGTTGATGGCGATGCCCGCCCACATCCCGACCAGCACCAGGAGCGTGGAAAACCCCAGCCGCGCGGTGCAGGGCGGCGCGCCGAGGATATGGCGGCTGTTATGGGTGATAATAAAGAGGTTCCCGAGCACCAGCGCCAGCCCCGAGCCTGCCGCCACGCCGTACGCGCCGAAGTAGTAGCCGCCCAGCAACCCGAGCACTATGTTGGAAAGCGCGATCACCGTCTGCCCGTGCACGTTGCCGCGCAAATGGCCTGCGCCCATGCCTAAGCTGTACGAAGGCGAGCACATGACGCTTAAAGCATAGGCCAGCCCTTGAATGACGCTGAAGACAAACAGCGGCTCCTGGTAATCGCCGATCCACAGGCGCGAGATGACGGGGGTGACGGAGAGCAGCCCGCCCATCAGCAGCGGCGCCACCAGCCAGGTGATGCTGTTGGCTTTGGCGTAGAGCTTTTGAAGCGAGGCCTGGTCTTTGCCCTTGAAGAGCGAAAAGGTGGAGGTGAGCGCGTTGTTGGCGTTGGTAATCATCTTGCTCACGTTCTGCACGAACTTGAACGCGTATTCGTAATACCCCACCATGTCGAGCGTGGAATAGAAGCCGAGCAGGTATTTGGTGAGCGGCTGGATGAACATGACGACGAAGGCGATGTACTGCGCCTTGAAGCCGTACGCCGCGATCTTGCGGAAGGTCTTGCGCGACAGGCGGCGGGGGAGGTAGGGCAGGCGCTTCAGGTTCCGCTTCAGCACGAAGAAGGCCAGCAGTTCGGTCAGCACCCCTTGCGCGATCTGCGCCCAGGCCATGCCCATGATGCCGTGATCGGGCACCAGCCACACGGCCAGGCCGAAATAGACCAAATTGCAGACCATCACGATCAGGCTGGAGAGGAAGTTGAGCTGCAGGCCTTTGATGGAGGACACCAGCACGTCGCTGGTGCTAACCAGAAACATCGACACGCATGTCCACGGCAGCAGCGCATGCGCGAGCGCCAGCTCATCCGGCGTGACGATGACGCTGCCGAGCAAGGCTTTAAGCGGATAATAAAGCAGCAGGCACAACAGGGTGATGAAGAACCCGATGCTCAAATACGCCGTTTCGATATAGAGCACCGCCGTGCGCTCCTGGCCTTTCCTGAGCAGCACGGGCAGGAAATGCACCAGCGAGCGGGGGAAGCCGAAGCCCGCCAGGCTTCCGAACGCGGTCGTCGCCATCACCAGCGACCACACGCCGATCATGGCGATGCTGACATGCTCGAACAGGAACTTGTAGAGAAAGAACAGCACCACGCCGTTCACCACCACTTCCGCGGAGGCGATCATCACGTTTAAGGACAGCTTCGGCTTGGCCATGAAATTCTTTTCGAAACCGCGCGGTTTTTAAGTTGCACGGCCTGTGTATAGAAGCTAATGCGAGCGGGAGAAAAGCCTTTAATTCACCTTCATGACGCACAGCATCGCTTTTTCGCACGCCCCTCAGGCTGGCCTTATCAGCATCGTAACACCCGTGCGGGCGGATGCGGAAGGGTTGCGCATCACGCTCGATAGTCTAAAAAAAGTTATGACAAACAACGGCTTCGAGATGATTGTGGTCAATGATGGGGGGGATGCGGAAGCGGCCAGGGCATGCGCGGAATACCCGTTCGTGCGGGAGATGGCGCTGATTCCCAACCAGGGGCCGGCGGCAGCCCGCAATCTGGGGTTGAGTGAAGCCAGGGGAGAAATCATCGCATTCCTGGACGCGGACGTGGAAGTGCGCCCCGGCTGGGCGGAAGCCATGAGGAAAGCGCTGGAACATCATGATTACGCGGCGGGGCGCATCGACATCCACCCGGAGATGATACGCGGGTTTTTTCATCGATATGACGAGATGACCGCGTTCAACGTGCGGGAATACATGACGCGCCACCACGGCGTCACCGCCAATTTGGCCGTGCGGCGGGAGGTGCTGGAGAAAGCGGGCGGCTTCGATGCGCGCTTCCGCTCCGGCGAGGACACCGAATTCGGCCTGCGCGTGCACGGGGCGGGCTTCCGCATGGCCTATGCCGACGATATGCGCATCCACCACCCGCCGCGCAGCTTCACGCAGCAGCGCAAGAAGCTCTTCCGCGTGGTGATGGGGCATCTGCAGCTGGCGGAAGCCTTCCCGGAGCGCTTCGGCCATTACCGCCTGAACCCCAAGCTCGCGCTGAAGCTGTTGCTGCCGCCGAAGCGCGTGGCCAAGGAAAAGGAGCTGTGGAATCGCTGTAGCTTACATCTCCGTGCGGGGCTATACCTAACGCGCTGGGCATCGCGCATTTACATCCTCGGCTGCTACCTGTTCCTGATGCTCACCCCGAAGAAAACCCACGCCCACGATCTGTCATGACCGATTCGATCGCCGTCTGCATTATCACCTGCAAGCGCCCGGAGGGGTTGGGCAAGCTGCTGCAATCGCTGAGTGCGCTTACGTTTACGAAAGAAGCAACGCCGGAAATCCGCGTGATCGTGGTGGATAATGACCCGGCAGGCAGCGCCAAGGCCATTACGGATGCCGCAAGTCTGCCCTTTCCGCTGGATTACGCGGTCGAGAAAGAGCGCGGCATCCCCTTCGCGCGCAACCGCTGCCTGGAGATGGCGGTAGAAAACAACACGAACCTGATTGCTTTTTTAGACGACGACGAATACTGCGACCCTGCCTGGCTGGATGAAATGCTGCACGCCTACCGCACGATGGGGGCGGAAGTGATTCAAGGGCCGGTCAACCCCGTCTACGCCGTGCCCATCCCGGAATGGATGGAGCAAAGCGGCCTGTTCGCGCGCGTCCACCACCCCAACGGTCACCCCATGCTGTCGGCGGCCACCAATAATGTGCTGTTTTCCGCCAAGCTCGTGACGGAAGGGGGCTTGCGCTTCAACACCGCCATGCGGCACACGGGCGGCACCGACCATGTGTTTTTCTGCCAGGCACGCCAGAAAGGCTGTAAAATTGCCTGGGCGGAG
Source organism: uncultured Rickettsiales bacterium (assembly GCA_964389045.1). GTDB lineage: Bacteria > Pseudomonadota > Alphaproteobacteria > Rickettsiales > SXRF01 > CAYMDD01. The sequence goes on along the minus strand of CAYMDD010000035.1, from coordinate 5,191 downwards.
CACGCGGTGGTGTGGGAAGACATGCCCGCCAATCGTTTAAGCGTCGAATGGCTCTGCCGCCGTTACCTGCGCCAGGGCAACACCCACACCCTGACGGAGCTGATTCTTCACCCTGGCCTTGCCACCAGGCTCAAGCTTGCGGCGCAGGGGCTGGCGCGTGTTGCGCTTGCATGCGCCGCGTATCCGCTGCTTCCCTTCATCGGCAAACCAAACGGCATGAAAGTGAAGAAAGCCCTTTACCGCGGCAGCGGCATGCTGTCTGCATTGTTTCACTGGAATTATCAGGAATACAAATGATGTTCACCTTCGGCACTCCCCTCATCAGCAAAGCGGCGGCGGTGGACTGGGACAAAACCGTGGCGCTGCTCAACGACACGCTCGGCTCGCTGGCGCAGCAGACGGATAAGCGCTTCCGCAGCCTGATCGCCTGCCACGACATCCCCGAAATCAGGGAGGAATTCAAGCCGTTTGTCACTTACCTGCCGGTCGATACGCCGATCCCGAAGGAAATCATGGAGATGCGGCGCGACAAGGGCAGGAAGAAGCGCGAGATTGCCATGCGCTTGCGAAGCTTAGGCGGCGGCTACCTGATGATCCTGGACGCCGACGACCTGGTGCATAAGGATCTGGTGAAATACGCGCTGGAGGCCAATGCGCCGCACGGCTACATCGTGAAAAACGGCTATATGGTCTACTCCGGCGCCGAATACGCGCTGCCTCTTACGGGGGATTTCAACCAGCAATGCGGCAGCTGCGGCATTTTCCGCTTGAATGTTGAGGATCTGCCGAAGGATGTGAGCGACGAGGGCAGCTATTACGATACGTTCGGCTCGCACCGCACCTGGGAGGAAAAGGCGAAGGCGGACGGCAGGCCGATGCAGGCCGTCCCCTTCCCGGCGGTGATCTACCTGCGAAGCCCGGACATCACCATCTCCGGGCGGTTCTTCCCTGAAATCGGCTGGCGCGGCATCAAGAAGCAGGTAAAGCTTCTTTTGAAGCGCCGCCGCATCACGCCCGCCATGCGTGCGGATTTCGGCTTAAAGTCATGATCCGCGCACTGTTTGCCACGCTTCTTCGAAACACCGGCAAGGCGTATGCCCCTTCGCCGCACGTGCCGGAAAGCGTGCTTCTGGCCGAAATGGCGCACCGTGCCTGCGCGCTTGCACGGGGGATGCTGCGCTTCCGCAACAAGGTGTTCGTGGAGCGCGGCGTGCGCGTGCGCGGTAAGGGAAATTTAAGACTTGGAAGGTACGTTACGCTGCAACGGAATGTCAGCATCGACGCGGTGTCGATGGGAGGAGTCATGATCGGCGAACGCAGCAAGATCGGGGCGCACACAATTATCTCGTGCACCAGCCATCTTGCGCATGTAGGTAAGGGTGTGGCCATCGGCAGGGATTCCGGCATCGGGCAGTTCTCCTTTATCGGCGCAGCGGGCGGCGTCACCATCGGCGACAATGTGATTATGGGGCAGTATATTTCCTTCCACGCGCAAAGCCATGTGCACGCCGACACCAACCGCCCGATCCGCGAGCAGGGGACGGAGGCCCAAGGCATTACGGTAGAATCGGATGTATGGGTCGGCGCGAAGGCAACCTTCCTGGACGGCGCGCATGTGAGGCACGGCTCGATCGTGGCGGCGGGCGCGGTGGTGCGCGGCGAATTCCCCCCTTACAGCATCATCGGCGGCGTGCCCGCGAAAATACTCAAAAGCAGGCTGGAGGCTTAAGAAGACATGAAATTAAAATACGCCTTGTGCTTAAGCATCAGCTTCCTCGCCTGGGATGCGTGCGCGCAGTCGGAATCCATCCATAACGATGAATGGAAAGAGGATATCATCAGCGTCAAGCAGCGCTGGGACCCCGACCAGCAGCCGCTGGGCATCCGCGTGCCGGGCATGTTCCTGCTGCACCCTAGCATTGAGCTGAGAGAGATATACGACGATAATATTTTCCGCACTCCGAGCAACCGGCAATCGGATTTGATCAGCGTCATTAAGCCCGGCGCATTGCTTAAATCCGACTGGGCGCGGCACGGGCTGCAATTCCGCGCCGAAGGCGCGTTCGGGCGCTACCTCGACAATGATTCGGAGAATTATGAGGATTACCTGATTGAAGGCAAGGGGCGGCTGGATATCGTCTATGACACGTATCTGGAGGCGGTGGTGCGGCATGAGCATCTGCACGAAGTCCGCTCCGACCCCGACGACGTGCGCGGCCTGGAGCCGACCGAGTTCGACATCACCACCGAGCGCCTGAATTTCATCCGCGAATTAGGCCGCCTGAAGCTCTACACCTATGCCCGCCATGCCGCCTACGATTTCGACGATGTGCAGGGCGCTTCCGGCATCATCGACAATGATTTGCGCGACCGCGACGTCATCGACTACCAGGCGAAGTTCGCCTACGAGTTCATCCCCAATTACGAAGCGTTCGTCCAGGCCACGCTCAACCACCGCCGTTATGACGACACCTCGATGAGCAACCGCGACTCGGACGGGTTCGAGGCGTCGACGGGCACGGAAATCAACCTGACCGGCAAAGTTAAGGGCAGCGCGTTCGTGGGCTACATGGAGCAGGATTACGGCGACGGGTTCGAGGATATCGATTCGATCAACTTCGGCGGCTCGCTCTTGTGGGACATCACCGGCATGACGACGCTTTACGCCGCCGTGGAGCGCGAGGCGCTGGAAACCACGTTTTCCAGCACGTCCGGCTATATCCGCACCAGCTACGGGCTGACGCTGGAGCATGCGCTGATGCGCAATCTATTCCTTGACGCGACGCTTAAATACCTGAATGATGACTTCGTGGCGATTCCATCCGTCGTTGAGCGTGAGGATGACACCTATTTCGCCTCGCTGGGAATGGACTATCTGCCGCTGCGCGGTATGCGCCTGCGGCTGGGCTATGATTACGCAACGCGGGATTCCAACCAGAACGCGCAGGACTATACCAATAACCGCGTGCTCGGTTCGTTCCGCTATACTTATTGATTGATCGTATTCGAAGGGGGTCGTTATGCGCGCCTTGTTGATTTGCCTGATTGCATCGTTAATGATGCCCTTGTCTTCTCCGGCTTTTTCCGAACCGCCTGCGGCAGCCGCAAGTTACAGCTTAAACGACGGGGACAAGGTGCGCATCACCGTGTTCGGTGAGAAGGATATGTCCGGCGAATTCCTGATCGACAGCCGCGGGAACCTCACCATGCCGCTTTTGGGCGAAGTGCCTGCGCGCGGGAAAAGCCCGGCGGATCTCCAGGCTTACATCGCCTCGAAGCTGGCGGAGGGGTATCTCGTCAACCCGAAGGTGAGCGCCGAAGTGTTAAGTTATCAGCGCTTCTACATCGTGGGAGAGGTGCAGAACCCCGGCGCGTACGATTACGTGCCGTCGCTCAACGTGCTGAAAGCCGTGGCCATTGCCGGCGGGTTCACCCACCGCGCCGTGAAGGACGATTTCACCATTATCCGCGGCGAGGGGGAGAAGCTGCAGAAAATCCCCGCCAGGGAGGAATCGGTGGTGCTGCCGGGGGATTCGATCCGCGTGGATGAGCGGTTTTTCTAATCGCCTCTTGAGCGGCCAAGGCGTAGGCTCAAGCTTTCGCCCATTATTGCATCATTAACACCATGAAATGGCTTTTTCCCCCCAAAAAAGCAGCATTTAGCGCGTATGCCCCTGAAAACACACGCATCTACGCCATAGGCGACATCCACGGACGTCTTGATTTATTGCAAGAATTGCAAAAAATTATCGAAAACGATAAAAAAAATTGTGCACTGCAAAAAATATGTATAATTTATCTCGGCGATTATATAGATCGCGGGTATGACTCGCGCGGTGTAGTGGATTGGCTGATAAAGCACCCCCTAAACAACGCTAAGTCTATTTATCTAAAAGGTAATCATGAACAAGCGTTGTTGGATTTCATGGATGGCAGGCTCCCTTACCGTACCTGGGTACGGTGGGGCGGCGATGCGACCCTTGCCAGCTACGGCTTGGCTTTATTTGACGAGAACAACGCGGAAAGCGTGGAACGATTGCGCAGGGAAGTTAATAAAAATTTACCAAATGAGCACATTTCGTTTTACAAATCGCTAAAATTGTTGCATGAAGAGGGGGATTACGTATTCGTCCATGCCGGTATAAGGCCGCATGTGGCGCTGACCGATCAAACGCAAGACGATTTGCTGATGATACGTGAGGATTTCCTCGAATATCCGGTTACGGGCGAGAAAACAATAGTACATGGGCATACCATATTTCCCGAACCGCAAACGGCAAGGGGAAGAATAGGAGTTGATACAGGTGCATATTACACAGACAACCTCACCGCAGTCGTACTGGAACGCGACGTCTATCGGTTCCTTCAAACCGGTTGAAGACACTGCCGGGCGGGAATCCGCGCCCGCGAGCACGCGCCGCATGGTGCCGCTGACCTTAAGCATTCTTTTCCTTATGCTCGACGCGCTGGCCATTATCCTTGCATTCCAGCTATCGCTCACCTTGGCCGAATGGTTATCCGTGCATGTGCTCGGCACCCCTTACGCTGCATTCTCACAGGAAGCGCTGCTGTACCGCGGCACGTTCTTCCTGGCGATGGGCGCCACGATGTTGATGGCGTTTTTCCATAAAGGGCATTACACCCGCCGCGTGCCGTGGTGGGGGCAGGTGCGTTTTTTGTTCAAAGCCTGCGTTTTCGCGCTGGTGCTCGACGGGTTTACGTATTTTTCCCTTCAGCTGCCGTTCTCGCGCCTGCTTATCACGCTTAACTGGTGCGTGGCGTTTTGCTTGCTGCTGGTAGGCCGTCAACTGGCGTATATGGCCGCCCGGCGCTCAGGCTCGTGGAAGCTGCCGACCGTACTGATCGGCGACAACGCCACCGTCATCGATTCGCTGCACGCCTTTTCCTCCGACGGCCACACCGGCTACGACGTGCGCACGGTGATCCTGCGCGATAAGGCGCCCGGCGATTTCGACTTAAGCCTGCTTCCGAAGAATTGCCGCCCTGCGCGCATTATCGACGGCAGCCGCCGCATCGACCGTTTCGTGGAAGCCAACCCGCACGCATTCTATATCATCTCGATGGACGCCTTCCGCGGCGAGGAGCGCGACAAGCTGATTCGCCAGCTCGAATCGCAGCATATCGACTACGCCATTATCCCGCCCGTGCGCCGCGTGCAAGTGTGCAACAT
>CAYMDD010000034.1:0-10429 GCA_964389045.1 uncultured Rickettsiales bacterium | reverse complement strand
CGCGCGGCAGGTGCAGGGCACGCTGAACGGCATCGGCGAGCGCTGCGGCAATGCCAACCTGATTACCATTATCCCCAACCTGATGCTGAAGATGGGGTTTCAGACGGGCGTGAGCCAGGAAAAGCTCAAAAGCCTCACGCAAATCTCCCATATGCTCGACGAGCGCCTGAACCGCGCTTCCGACATGCATGCGCCCTATGTCGGCGCGGCGGCTTTCGCGCATAAAGGCGGGCTGCATGTGTCGGCGATGGCGAAGGACACCAGCTCTTATGAGCATATTCACCCCGATACGGTGGGCAACCGGCGGGTGGTGCTGGTTTCCGACAAGGCGGGGAAATCGAACGTCGCGGAGCGCTTGAAGGCGTTCGGCATCGAAATCAGCGAGGGCGACGCGCGCATCGCCGAGCTGGTGACGGCGGTGAAGGCGCGGGAGAAGCAAGGCTATGCTTACGAGGCGGCGGAAGCGAGCTTTGAGCTGCTGGCGCGGAAAACCTTAAGCGAAGTGCCGGAATATTTCCAGGTAGAGGGCTTCCGGGTGATGGGCGAGCGGCGGCACAATGCCAAAGGCCAGCTGGTGAGCGTCTCGGAGGCTACCATCAAGCTGGAGGCGGAAGGCAAGACCATCATGGAAGTGGCCGAAGGCAACGGCCCCGTCAACGCGCTGGATCAAGCCTTGCGCAAGGCGCTGATCCCCTATTTCCCGCAGCTGGAAGGCATGAGCCTCACCGATTACAAGGTGCGCATCCTCACCCCCACAGAGGGCACCAAGGCGATTACCCGCGTGCTCGTCGAATCGCGTGACGACAAGGGCAACACATGGAGCACCATCGGCGTATCGGCCAACGTCATCGACGCTTCGTTCAATGCGCTGATGGATGCGGTGACGTATAAGCTGTTTCGAAGCGTTGCCGTAGCGTAATGCAACAATAAAAATCTTTATTTTTCAATTGCTTTTAAATAATATATTGTTTTATATAACTTTAATTTTTTATTATGCGTTGCAGACGTTGCATTCTGTTGCATTTCGTTGCATTTTTAACCTTTTGCCATATCCGGTAAATAGCACATTCTATGCGCTGCGCCTGTATCCCGGAAGCCTGTTTCTGAAGCTATAATGTTTACTATTCTCCTCATCCGCCCACAGCTGGGCGAGAATATCGGTGCGTGCGCCAGGGCGATGAGCAATTTCGGCTTAAAGCGCCTGCGCCTGGTGGCGCCGCGGGACGGGTGGCCGAACCCGAGGGCCTTCGAGATGGCGGCGGGCGGCGCGAAGATTCTGGAAGATGCGGAAATGTATGCCGATGTGCCTGCGGCACTGGCCGATCTGCATGCGGTCTACGCCACGACGGGGAGGATGCGGGATATCGACAAGCGTGGGCTTGCCCCGCCGGAAGCGGTGGCCGAAATGCGCTTGAAAGCGGACGGAGGACAGCGCATCGGCCTGATGTTCGGGCCGGAGCGGACGGGCTTGACGAACGCGGACATTGCGCTTGCGGACGCGCTGGTGCACATCCCGACCGATACGGCCAATCCTTCGCTGAATCTGGCGCAATCGGCGGTGGTCATGGCGTATGAGTGGTTCAAGTCCTTGAATATCAACCCGGTTGCGCCGGGAAGGGAGGCATCTTCGCTCGCGCCCGCGCATCAGCTGCCCGCCACGAAAGAAGAGCTGCACAGCTTCTTTTTGCAGCTGGAAGCAGCGCTCGATGCGGCCAATCATTTCCGCGCCACCCCAAAAAAGCCCGTGATGTGGCAGAATATCCAGAATATCTTTACGCTGCTGCCGCTGTCGCACCAGGAACTCCGCACGCTCCGCGGCATTGTCCGCACGCTCGCGCGCTCGCCGCGGGGAAACGAATAAGCCTTCGCGGCATTTACCAGATATCAACCTCCGGGTGCTATCATTTCTTTTGTTGCGCCGCCGCCGCTTCGTGACGCATAGTAAAGTATATCACCGTCGTCCGCCATGCCGATCAAACGCCCCAACCGCCGAAATTTGCCAAGCCGCGCCGTTCCGCTTGCGGCAATTCCTTCGCGTCAGTCCACCGCGCGGGCGGGGCTTATCCTGATGATTGCAACCGCCGGCGCTTCCGCGCTAATCAGCCGCGGCCACCCGGAGAACTTGAGCGCATTGCGCGCCGTCGCCGGCGGCATCGCCGCCTCGATTACCGAGGCATTGGCAAGCCCCGCCAAAGCCGTGGATGGGGCCATTGCTTTTACGCAAAACCTTGCACATTTGCGCGCCGATAACGAAGCGCTGCGCCAGGAAAACGCCCGCCTGCTGCGCTGGCGCGACGCGGCAAAAGCGCTGGAGGAGGAAAACCGCGCGCTTCGGGCGCTGGCTGCCACCGCCGCCGCCCCCCAGGCGCATACCGTGACCGCGCGGATCGTGGCGGGCAGCGTCAACCCGTATACGCGCTCGGCGCTGATTAGCGCCGGAGAGGAAGACGGGGTAAAGAAAGACGGGGCGGTGGTCGCGCCGGAAGGCCTGATCGGGCGGGTGGTCGAAAATGGCCAGGGCAGCGCCCGGGTGCTTTTGGTGACGGATCTTCATTCCCGCGTGCCCGTCATCGGCGAGCTGTCACGCGAGCGGGGCATTCTGGCGGGCAATAACTCACCGGAGCTGATGCTTGCGTATGCCGCTTCGCATAGCAAGCTGCAACCGTCCGAGCGGCTGCTTACCTCCGGCGATGGGGGCGTATTCCCCGCGGGCATCCCGGTGGCGGTGGTAAGCCGGGTACAAGACGGCAGCGTCGTCGCCATGCCGCTTGCCGATTGGCGGCGCTCGGATTACGTTTCTGTACTGGACTACACTTTTTAAGCCTGACGTTTTTTCATGATGTTTATCCGCCAACGCATGCGGCTTGCCCTGTGGCGGGCGCTGCCGCTGCTCACCCTCATTGCGGCGCTTCTTGCCGAAAGAACGGCGGCGCAGCTTTTCTGGCTGAAAGGCGCATTTCCGCCGCTGGTGCTGCCCGTGATTTATTACTGGAGCGTGCATGAGCCGAAGCGCTGCCCGTATGCGCTTCTTTTTGCTTTAGGGATGGCCAATGATTTCCTGAGCCATGGGCTGTTCCTGTCCGCTCTCCTATGGATGGGCGTGCGCCGCGCCGGGGCGGTCATGCAGGAGGCGCTGAAGGCGGGCGGCTTTGTTTTTACCTGGGGCTATTTCGCGCTGGTGACGATCGGATGCATCGCCGCGGAATGGCTAATGAGCCGGATGCTGCTCGGGCCGGTGGCGCTGCCGCCGCAGCGCTTGAGCCACCTGGCGCTGCTGGCGCTGCTTTACCCTTCCTTGCACGTCCTGATCGGGCGGATGCGGAAAGCCCTTTACCGCCGCGTCTGGTTTGCGCTGAAGGCGGCGTGAGGATATGGCCGCCAGCGAAAAACAACGGCTGATGACGCGCAGGGCATTTGCCTTAGGCGCGCTGCAACTCGGCGCGGTTTCCGCGCTGGCAGGAAGGCTTTATACCTTGCAATTTCAGCGCGCCGACGAATATACCACGCTGGCGGAGAATAACCGCATCAAACTCCAGCTGGTACCGCCGGAGCGCGGGCGCATCCTCGACCGCACCGGCGCGGCGCTGGCGGTCAACGAAAAGAATTACCAATTATTCCTGGACGCCAGCGGCGTACCCAAGGCGGAGCTAGGCGCGCTGCTTGACCGTTTAAGCGCGCTGCTTCCGTCTTTTAAGCTCAAGCAAAAGCAATTGCTGGATGCCTATAAAGCCAATCCTTACGCTTCCATTTTAGTCGCCGAGCATCTGGAGTGGGAGGATGTGGCGCGCATCGAGCTGCATCTGACGGAGCTGCCCGGCTGCTATATCCAGCCGGGCCAGCTGCGGCATTACCCCTACGGCGAAGGGTTTGCGCACCTGCTGGGCTATGTGGGGGCGGTGGCGCCCGAGGATATGAACGACAAGCAGCCGCTTCTTAAACTCCCCGACTTCAAGATCGGCAAATCCGGCGCGGAGAAAATGCTCGAGGAGCGCTTGCGCGGCGCGGCAGGCATCCGCCAGATCGAGGTAGACGTGCATGGGCTGCACGTGCGGGAACTCGGCGCCAAGCCCAGTACACCGGGCGAGAACGTGCGGCTGACTATCCACAAGGAGCTTCAGGAATATGCGGTCAAGCTCCTGGAGGGGGAAAGCGGCTCGGTGGTGGTAATGGACGCGGAGACGGGCGCGCTTTATACGCTGGTTTCCATGCCCGCGTTCGACCCCAACATCTTCAGCAAAGGCATTCCCAAGGATTACTGGGCTTCCCTGCACGATAACAATCCGCGCAACCCGCTGCTTGCGAAGGCCATTCAGGGCGTCTACCCGCCCGGCTCCACGTTTAAGATGATGACGGGCTTGGCGGGGCTGATCGCAAGAGCATCGACGCCGGAGACAACAGTGTTCTGCCCCGGACATTTTTTCCTAGGCTCGCACCGCTTCAACTGCTGGAAGGAGCATGGGCACGGCACGGTGAACCTGAATACCGCCATTGCCGAATCGTGCGACACCTACTTTTACACCGTCGCGCAGCGCTCCGGCATTGAACCGATAGCGGAGATTTCGCGGCTGTTCGGCTTGGGCGATGTCTATCCTTTAGGGCTGATCGGGCAGAAATCAGGGCTGATTCCCGACCCGGCCTGGAAGCAGAAGCGGTACAGCGCCAAGTGGAACCCCGGCGACACGATCAACGCCGCCATCGGGCAGGGATATGTGCTTTCCACGCCCCTTCAGCTGGCCGTGATGACCGCGCGCATCGCCTCCGGCACCAAGGTGGCGCCAAGGCTTCTGGAGGAAGAAACCATTGCGTTTCCCTCTCTCGGCATGAAGCCAAGCCATTTAAACGCCATTCGCGGCGGCATGAGCGCGGCCACCAATCAACCGAACGGCACGGCTTACGCCAAGCGCATTCTCGACCCGGTCATGGCGATGGCAGGCAAGACCGGCACGGCGCAGGTACGCAAGATCACCGTGCGCGGCCAGAACCAGGACAAGCTTCCGTGGGAGTTCCGCCACCACGCGCTTTTTGTGGGCTATGCGCCGGTGGATGCGCCTAAATACGTTGTCTCCGTCGTCATCGAGCACGGCGGCGGCGGCGCATCAGCAGCGGCGCCGGTAGCGCGCGATATCCTGCAACGGGCGCAGGAGCTTAAGGTATAGGCGTCCTTATGGCAGAATATATTGATTCGACATTTTAGCATGCATTTTCGTTAAACCTCTTTCCGCGCCAGCGTACGCTGGTGGGGGAAGGAGATGCGCACCGTGGTGCCTTCGCCCACCCGGCTGGAGAGCACCAGCTTGCCGCCGTGGAGTTCCGCGTACATCTTGCACAAAGGCAGGCCGAGGCCGGTGCCTTCGTGGCTTTGCGAGCGGTGCACCTGGCCGAAGACGGAGAGCGCCTTGGAGATGTCGTCTTCCGGAATGCCGATGCCGGTGTCGGCCACGATCATGTGCATGGCGTTGTTCGCATCGATCCTGCCGGTGACGCGGATGACGCCGGCTTCGGGCGTGAACTTGACGGCGTTGGAAAGCAGGTTCAGGAGCACCTGACGGATCTTGCGCTTGTCGCCCCAGAGCAGCGGCATGTCGGGCATGACATCGGCCACCGCGCGGATATGCTTGCTCTTGATCCTGCCGCTGACAATGCGCAGGCATTCGTCGATTATCTCGCCCAGATCCACTTTTTCCTCGACCAGCTCCAGCTTGCCTGCCTCGCCCTTGGAGAATTCGAGGATGTCGTTGATGAGCTGCAACAGGTGCGTACCGCAAAGGTTGATGTCATGGATGCGCTCGCGCTGCTTCGGCGTTAACGGACCGAAATAGCCGGAATTAATCATCTCCGAGAAGCCGATAATGGCGTTCAAGGGCGTTCTCAGCTCATGGCTCATGTTGGCGAGGAATTCCGATTTGGCCTGACTTGCCATGATGGCGGCATTTTCCGACTCCTCGGCGCGCATGATATGCCGCGCCATGGCAAAGGAGAAGAAGGTGATGACAGAGGCGAAGACGACGAAGAGCACTAAAAAGCCGATATCCTTGGCGCGCATCTGCCGCCAGTCGGCGAAGATATCATCGTCTTCGATACTGACGTTGACCGTCAACGGCAGATTGGCCAGCGAACGGCTGGCCATGATTTTTAAGGTATTATTGCCGCTGGAAAGCACGGTCTGCAGCGCCACGTCCTGGCTGCCGGGCGGAGGAACGGGGGCGATTTCGATGAGCTTGCGGTTTTGTTCAGCAAGCGCCGGCCCTAATATTAAGACGTGACCGGCGCTGGAGAGCGCCATAAAGGGCGACCTGCCGGGCGCGATGGAGCGGTAATAATCCAGAAAGTAATTGGCGGGCAGGGCGGCCACCACGATGCCGCCGAACTGGCCGTTCATCAACTCATAGCGGCGGCTGATGACGATGAGCGGCTCCTTGCCCGGCAGGTCGTAACTACGGATGGTGACGGGGCGCTCCTCGGTGCCGCGCATGGTGATGAAAAACGAGCTGTTTGCGGAGGTCTGCCCCTGCAACCACTTTTCCAGGCCGGGCTTGGCAGCTCCCGCCTGCACTTCGCCTTTTGCGTTTATCAACGCGATGGCTGCGATCTGCGGAGTTTCTTTGAGCCAGAAAGTAAAATTCTGCTCCGTTTTGGAATTCGGAGCGTCGCCGAACAGCGTATGGAAATACTGCCGCTCGATGGCGCGCCTGAGCGAAAGATCAGCGCCCATGAACGTCAGCTCCACATGGTCGGCCAGGGTATGCACCATACGCGCGGCAGTGTCTTTGGTTTGCTTCAGTGTTTCATGGTAGCTGCGAGTGCTCTGGTAGATGACCACGACACAGAAAATCAGCGTAATCAGCACCGAAAAGCCGATCAAGTTGCGCACGCGCGGCATGGCGTTGTGCGCAGAAGACGATTGCACCGGCCTGCGCTTGGCAAGCGGCTCGGTGATAATCGGAAAATTGCGGTTGGCAGGAACTTTGGGCATGCCAGGCCAGTCTAGTTAAAAACGATTAAATAAGAGAGAAAATAATATTAAATTTCAGTTTCTCCGGGCTGACGATGGGTGAAGCATTATGAGCGATGCGACAAAAAAATCTTGCATTTCCGCCACAATCCCCGACCATCACCCATACCCATCACCCATCACCCATCACCCCTCTATGTCCCTCACGATAGCCCTGCAGATGGACCCGCTTGCCTCCATCAACCCCCATACGGATACAACGCTTCTTTTGGGCGAGGAAGCCGCGCGCCGTGGGTATGCCCTCTTTCACTATGTCCCATCGGAGTTGAGTCTGATGGAAGGCCAGCCGGCGGCGCGGGCGAGGCGATTAACGCTGCATCCGGGCGAAGAACAATGGTACTCGCTGGAAGCACCTGAATTGCTTCCTTTATCGAAGGTGGACGTTGTGCTTTTGCGGCAAGACCCGCCCTTTGACATGGCCTATATCACCTCGACGTTTATGCTGGAGCGGGCGCAGCCGCGCACGCTGGTGCTGAACGATCCGGCGGCGGTGCGCAATCACCCGGAGAAGCTTTTTCCGTTTGAATTTCCCGATTTTATTCCGCCGACGCTGATAAGCGCGGACATTAATACGATTAAAGCATTTCATGCCGAGCATGGCGATATTGTGCTCAAACCCTTATATGGATTCGGCGGCGGAGGGGTCTTTCGCATTCAGCCGGAAGGAGAAAATTTTTCGTCCTTACTGGAAACGATGTTAAGCTATTCCAATCATCCTTTAGTCGTACAGCGCTTCATACCAAAGGTAATGCATGCCGAACGACGGATTATCCTGATCGATGGACAAATTAAGGGAATTTTCGGGCGCATTCCCGTACTGGGAGAAATTCGCAGTAATCTTCATCTAGGCAATACGTTGGCGCCTGCAACTATCACCTCAAAACAGCATGAGATTGGAACAGAAGTAGGGCGTGTACTTAAGACGCGCGGCATATTGTTTGCCGGTTTAGATGTAATTGATGATTATCTTATTGAGATCAATATTACGTCTCCAGGCGGTTTTAATTATTTGAAAGATCTGAATGGGGATAGCCATCCCGAGCGTGATTTCTGGGACGCGGCGGAACGCAAACTTGCAGCGCTGAAGGCATAAAAAAGGCCGCCCCGAAGGGCGGCCAAGAAGTTGTCTTTTTGAAAAAAGACAGGAGGGTAAAGCGTTAGAAGCTGGCGCGGATGCGCAGCTGGCAGAGCGGCGAGTTTGCCACGCCGTTCGCCGCGGCTACGTTATAGGTGCTGGCCGTATCCAGGCATTTAGCAACGCCTGGCGTATCGCCAGCGACGGCAATGAGTGCGGCAGTTGCGCCGTAACGACCGGTAACAATGCCGGTGTCGGGAGCCGCGTCATCAAGCTTGGTATCGATCTGCAGGGCTTCCGATGGAGTGAATGCCGCGTTGCTGAATACAGGCGCGTTCGCAGCAGTAGCGCTGATGCCGAGGTGATAGAAGTTCTGCCCTGCCACCATAATCGGCATTATGCCCGCACGACCCGATTTCATAGCCGGGAAGTTGGCGCCTGCGGCGATGGCGTTGGCCTGGCCTGCGACCACATAGCTGCCGTCGATCAGGCCCGCGGCGGAGAGCATAGGGAAGAATTGCATGATCTCGTTGTCGGCTGCTGCCGCCGCCGGGGTGGAATCGAAGTTTTGCGACGCGGTAGCAGAAACAGTGGCCGAATCCGTTATCAAGCCGTCGCCGTTGCCGTTGGCCACGTCAGTGAAGTTGAAGAAGGTGGCGGCGGTGGAAAGGTCACCAGGGAAGCCGTTGTATTTATTGCGGAACGTATTGACGGAAGTATTATATCTTTCGATCTGGGTGATGGTGGCGCGCAACTCAGCCGCCTTAATCAGATCCTGGCCCACCAGCACACCGCCTACGATCAGGCCGATGATGACGAGCACGATCGAAAGCTCGATCAGCGTAAAGCCGGACTGACCAGCCTGGCGTGTTTTCGGTGCTTGCAACATGGTTCAATGCTCCATTTGATATGATATTGTCACGTTCGCGCTTCGGGTTCACGCAAAGCTATTGTCAGCTTACGTTGATCCGCACGCTTGACACTGCTCAAAGCGCGATCCCGTTACGGTACGCGAAACGATTTTTTGACAATAGCGTGCGAACGTTACTAAAGTGTTACTTAAACCCAATATTTTGAAAAACCAGGAAGCTGTGGCGTTAATGTTACATTTTGGTAAGTCGTGTTAACGAAATGAGCAATGCACAACCATTTCATTCTATTGTCATCACCGGCGCCAGCAGCGGATTGGGCCGGGCGCTGGCGCTGCATTATGCGGGCGCGGGAAAGCGGCTTTTCCTCACCGGGCGCCATGCGGCGCGGCTGGCCGCCACCGCCACCGCATGCCGGGAGATGGGTGCGGAAGTGCATGAAAAATCGATGGATATTACGGATGCCGCGACGGTTGCCGCATGGCTCCAGAAAGCAGACAGTATTGCGCCCGTTGATTGCATCATCGCCAATGCCGGGATTTCCGCCGGAAGCGGTGAAGATGGAGAGACATTCGTCCAGGCGCAGCAGATTTTTCTCTCGAATATCAACGGAGTACTGCATACGGTGATGCCGCTTCTGCCCGCCATGGCGGCCAGAAATGGCGGACAGCTCGTGATTATCGGCTCGCTGGCGGGCGTGCGCGGATTGCCTAGCTGTCCGGCCTACAGCGCAAGCAAAGCCGCCGTCATGACGTATGGAGACGCTTTAAGGGGCTGGCTGAGAGCATACGGCGTAGGCGTGTCGGTGGTCTGCCCGGGTTACATCCGTACGCCTATGACGGCGGCGAACCCGTTTCCCATGCCGCTCCTGATGGATGCGGAGAAAGCGGCAATGATTATTGCCAAAGGCATAGCGGAAAGGAAGGGCAGAATCGCCTTTCCCCGGCGGCTTTACTGGCCGTTGAAATTCCTTGCATTTCTACCTGCAGCGTGGACAGATGCGCTCTTTTCGCGCCTGCCTGCTAAACCGGCGCTTTAACGCGACCAGTGATTCATTAATTGCTGAACGCTGGCATCATCTGAGGTCAAGTTAAGCTTTTTTTCGCCATCATAGTTGGTGTTATCCGGTGCCTGGCCTGATTTGTAGTTCGTTTTTTTCAGGTCGGCTCCGTTACCATTGCCTCCATAAATAAAATCGCTTTGGGTAGGTTGTCCTGGAAGAGCGTAGGTATTTTGTACCATGCTGCTATATTCGCCCTTGTTGCCCATTTTTCCTGGCGAGGTGCCGCTAGCTCCGCCGCTCCAGTTATAGTTAGAGCAATAAACAACATCAGGCCGGCATCCGGAGGCGGATGTCGTTTGAGTAGCCGGCGTTTGCGTATATGTAGTGGACTGAGTGTCCGTCGTAGTCGTTTGTGTTTGGGGATCAACAATCGGCACGGGATCCGCATAGACTGTGGAAGACAGCAGTAC
>CAYMDD010000033.1:2499-10451 GCA_964389045.1 uncultured Rickettsiales bacterium | reverse complement strand
GCCTGGCGCTGGCATTGAACACCGTGCTTTCCGCCACTGCGATCTTGATATCCATCTCGGGCTTGCCCGCGGCGGCGAGGATTTTTTTCTCCACGTCGTTGAGATAGGCCTCAATCGCTGGCGCGTTCATCACCCCATACCCTTCGCGGCGGGCGAGGTTGAGGCTGTTCATGCGCTGCTCGGCGGGGCTGGCGCTTTGCAGGCGGGACATTTCCTTGTCCAGCCCGCCTTGCGGAGCGCAGGCGGTAATGGCTGCTCCGGCGCAGGCGGACAGCAGCAAAAAGCGGAAGGAGGGTTGCGAGAGTGGCATGGGATAAAAGCCTTTAGGTTAAGATGAATAAAAAATAGCTGGAAATTCTTGTCTCAAGGGCAGAGGTTGCCGGGCAGCGGCGCTTCCATTTTTACCGGCGCCGGGGCGGACTTGCCTTCTTTCGGGCAGGAAGGCGTATCCGCCGCCGCGTGCCCGCCTGCCGTGTTGCTGGCTTGGAGCGATTCGTGCAGGCACGGGTTTTTGCCTTTTGCCGCTGGCACCAGCAGGGTTTCGCGCTGCGAAACATAGACATCGCCGTGCTGCGGATGATGGAGCAGATAGTAATGCGTGCCGCCCGCCGATTCATTAACCGATTTGACGAAAAGATTGTCGAAGCTTGCCGCCGCCGCCTTGCCCAGATCGGCGTAGGACGGCGACCATATGCGGACGTTTTCTTCCTTGAAGCACTTGACCTGCCCCGCCTTGTCGGCGCTCCCTTCGGCGAAAGCGGCGGAAGCAGTAAAAATGATAAGCGGCGCGAAAATAAATGGGGCACGGTGCATCATGGCTTCTCCTCATTAAGTGAAGGTTGCGTGGGTTCGGCGGGTGCCGATGTTTCGTCTCTTAAGCGGGCGAGAATTCTCCGCACTGTCGGTGGCGCGAACAGGCCGAGCACCAGGAACCCGACCCAACTTTGCGGCCCCTGGTCGAGCAGGTACCAGCTGAACGAGCAGAACAAGACCGCAATGCAAAGTCCCAGAAAAAACCCTTTAAGTCCGTGCATCAGGCTAAATATGATGCCGCGCGGGAGAGAGCCTTCAGCGGCGCGGTCGAAGCCGCTTTCGTAATGCAGCTTATTGATCAGGCTCGCCAGCACCACTGTCAGAAAAAACGCCAGGTAAAGCGCGCCGGACATCAGCGTGCCGCCGCGGCGCTTGTAATCGCTGTGGAAGAACAGCAGGTTGTGCAGCGCCGTGGCATGCCAGTAGACGCCCTCCACGTCGAAGCCGTAGGGCGATTCGAGCATGTCGGGCGATTTGCGGCTTTCCAGCCCGATAATCACCACCCGGTCGGCAAAAGCGTCGCGCCGCCAGGCGTCGATATTGCCTTCTTCCGTGAACAGATGCTTGGCCGTCAGCGTCGGCGGCTGGCGGCAGGATTCCACATCGAGCGCGCCGTCGGCAAATAGCGCTTTCATGCGCTCTTTCAAACGCGGCATGCGGCGGCAGGCGGTATTCTCCACTTGCGTCTCCGCCGTGCGGTTGCTCCACATCATGTCGATCTGGTGGTGCTTGCCCAGCACGTCTCGCGCATCGTCGATCACGCCCCGGCCTGCGCACAGGCCTTGATGCGGCTCCGGCCTGAACCGCGCCGGCAGGCGGTCGCGCGCAGCGCCCGATTCGCATAAATGGCGGTAGATAGAGGCGGCGGCGGTGAAGAAAACGGGGTCTCCTTCCACGTCGTCCGCGCGCCAGGCCACGGGATAAGAGCCGCGGTCGAGGAACGAGGTGCTGCGCTGGATGCTGGTTTTAATCAGGTAATCTCCCGTGCACTTATAAAGCGCGGCGTCGATTCCCTCGGCCTTTGCGTTTACGGGCGTGTTTTTGCTCAATGCCATGCCGGTGAAGACCGGCACGTGCAGCTGTTGCGCCTTGCGCAATACGCTGGCCATGGCCGACAGCCCGTAAGTCTCGCCGCTCCTGTCCTTGATGAACTGCACGTCGAGCAGGATGGCCGCGGGCTTGTACGCCAGCACACGGTCAAGAACGGCGGCGTACAGCAAAAGGGAATGCGGCGGCGCATCTCCCGGTGGCTCGGGCGTGCCTGGGCCTGCATCTTCGGCGGCGTAGCAAGGCGCATCCGGGTCCAGCCTCACATTGCCCATCGGGGCGAGCGCGTCGTCGTCATCTTCGATCAGCACCACCGAGACGGGTACGTTGACGCCGGAAAGGTCGCCTTTCTCGCGGTAGGGTTTGCCGACCTCGAGAATCGTGTCGGCGAAGGCGTGGTTAAACATCTCGGCAAGCGTAATGTTCACCCGCGCCGAAAGCTTGAACGGGTCAAGGGTTCCGACGGTAAGGATAAAAACGAGCAGAAATCCCCAAACGATAAGCTCAGTCAAATCTTTGGTTTTCAAATCCGCCTGCGGCTGCGGCTCCAGCATGCGTTCCAGCCAGGGGGGAATCAAGCCGCGCCGTTGTCGGGGGTGCTGCATAGAGCCGCGCATACAAAATGGGGAAAAACGACTATAATTGCACGCTTAAAATTGTCCAGTGCAATTCGCAGTGCATGGTAAAAATAATGCTTAAATGCCCGTCTTTATATCCTTATGGAGAATTTATGTACTGAACGCTTGAGTTATGCCGCTATTCATTATCAACAATATCAACTTATCTGAAGGATCAAGTATTATGAAAAAAAGCAAAGTATTCGCCTCCGTAGGACTGCTGGTTTCCGTGCTGGCGCTCAGTGCGTGTAACACCGTGGAGGGCGCGGGTGAAGATATCTCCGCCGGCGGCAGGGCTATTGACCGTTCCGCAGAAAAGCACAAAAACTATTGATCGTTGCACTGTGCAATAAAAGGTACGGCAGGGAAGGCATGCATATGCCTTCCCTGTTTTTTTCTTAATCCAAGAACGAATGACGAATGGCCTCGCGCTTTTCCTGGAAAAAGCATTTCATCCTGATCTTCACGCTGGCCTGTGTGTTGATCTACGGTTTCGCCTATGTGCTTTACAGCCGCTACCGCGACGTGCACCAGTCAAGCGCATGGGTGCTGCAAAGCTATGAAACCTTGCGGATTACCTGGCGGATGCTCTCCGGCCTGCAAGATATGGAGATCGGCCAGCGCGGCTATCTGCTGACCGACGATCGTGGCTTCCTAGGCCCGTATGAGAACGCGCTGGAACGGCTCGACCGGGAACTCGCGCTGATGCGCGAGCAAGTCGCCGCCAGCGGCCAGGCGCAGATACAGCGGTTTATGCGCCTGGAGCAGGGAATTACGGGCTTGCGCGCTATGTATAAAGAGCAGATGGATGGCTATCTTTCGGGTGAGCGCCCGCGCAGCCGGGTAACGGCGGATCTGGTGGCCAGCAAAGCGCAGATGGACGGCTTGCGCACATTAATCAACGACATGGTAGCCTTTGAGCGCGAGCTGTTGCAGATACGCGCCGCGCAGGAGAAAAAAGCGGAGCAGCACTATGTAAATACCCTGCTGATCGGCGCCGCGCTCACCATCGGCGGTCTGCTGATCGCCAACGCGCTGGTGCTGCGCCTGAACACCAGCGGGCGGCTGATGGCGGCGAAGCTGCAATCCACCGAGGAGCGCCTGCTGCTTGCCATGCAGGGCGTCAATGACGGCTTGTTTGATTACGATATCGCCAAACAAACCATTTACCTCTCTCCGCGCTTCAAGGAAATGCTGGGCTATGCGGACGCCGAATTCCCCGACACGCTGCAATCGGTGAACGACGGCATCCATCCCGACGATCTGGAAAAAATGCAAGCCACACTTAACCGCTACATCGACGGCGAAACCCCGAATTACACGAATGTCTTTCGCATGCGCCACAAGGACGGCTCCTACCGGTGGATCCTCTCGCGCGGCACCGGGATCAAGGACAGGCAAGGCGGCATCGCGCGCCTGGTCGGCGCCCATACCGACATCACCGACCAGAAGCGCCGCGAAGAGCATCTGGCGCACTTAAACAACGAGCTGGAGGGATTCACCTACATCGCTTCGCACGATCTGCGCTCGCCGTTGGTGAACTTAAAAGGCTTCGCCTCCGAAATGAAGCTGAACGTCGAAGAGGTGCAGGCATTGGTGGCGAAGTATGATGAGGTTATCGCGCCCGATGATATGTCCGCGCTCCGGCGCACGCTCGAGCAAGATATACCCGAGGCTCTCCATTATATATCTTCATCGGTCGAAAAGATGGATATTTTAACCACAGCGATTCTGGATTTATCCCGCATCGGGCGGCGCGAAATGAAGCTGGAGAATGTCAACGTCCGGGAGATAGTGGAACGTTGCTTTAAGACGCTGGCCTATGATATATCGACCAAGCATATTGCCGTGACCATCGGCGAATTGCCGGAAGTGCATGCGGATTATGTCGCGCTGGAGCAGGTTTTCAGCAATCTCATCGACAACGCCATCAAATTCCTGGCGCCGGAGAGGCAGGGCATCGTCGAAGTGCAAGGCCGCCGCCGCGGCGGCGATACGCTCTACAGCGTCCGCGACAATGGCCGCGGCATCGCGGAGGCCGACATGCAGAAAGTGTTCGACATGTTCCGCCGCGCGGCCAACAGCCGCGGCATCCGCGGCAACGGCATGGGCATGGCCTACGTGAAAGCCACCGTCCAGCGCCTGGGCGGGCGCATCTGGGCGGAATCGAAGGTCGGCGAAGGCACGGTGTTTTATTTTACGGTACCACGCATTATCAATACGGAGTCCATTCATGGCTAATACCCAGCAAGTCACCATCGTCATGGTCGAGGATGATTTAGGCCACGCCCGCCTGATCGAAAAAAACCTCCGCCGCGCCGGCATCACCAATGAGCTGATCCATCTGGACGACGGCAGGAAAGCGGTTGATTATTTCTTTGCCTCCCAAAACGAGAAGCAAGCCCTGCCGATGCTGGTGCTGCTGGACTTGAACCTGCCGGAAGTGGACGGCTACGAGCTGCTGAAGCGCTTGAAAGCCAATGACCGCACCCACCGCATCCCCATTATCGTGCTCACCACCACGGACAACCCCCGTGAGATCGAGCGCTGCTACGAGCTGGGCTGCAACGTCTATATCACCAAGCCGGTGGAATACGACAATTTCGCCGAATCCATCCGCAAGCTGGGATTGCTGCTGGCGGTGGTCAAGGTTCCCGGCAACGAATAGTTCTTTTCCAAGCTCTCCCCGATGTTCCGCAGCCGTGACACCCTGAAGCATATTCTCTATATCGAGGATGATGAGGGATTGGCGCGCCTGCTGCAGAAACGCCTAAGCCGCCTAGGCTATCAGGTGGAAATCGCCACCAGCGGCGAAGAAGGCCTGGAGCGCTACAAAAGCGGGCGCTTCGACGCGGTGCTGGTGGATTATTACCTTCCCGGCATGCTCGGGATGGACGTAATCCGCGCGGCCTCGCCCCATGCGCTCTCCGCGCCGTTCATCCTGCTCACCGCCGCCGGCGACGAGAAAATCGCCGTCGAAGCGTTCTACCACGGCGCGGCGGATTACCTGGTCAAGGACAGCGGCCAGGTCTACCTCGACCTCCTGCCCGCCGTGATGAGCGCGGCGCACGCCCGCGTGCAGCTGGCGCGCGAAAACAAGGAGCAACAAGCCAAGCTCAAGGACTATGCCGAGCAGCTGCGCCTAAGCGAGGAGCGCCTCCATCTGGCGATGGAGGGATCGGAGACGGGCGTATGGGATTTAAACCTCGAAAGCGGTGCGCTCTACTGGTCGGAGAATATGCGCCGCGCCTACCGGCTGAACGAAAACCAATCCCCCGATCTGGCCTATTGGCTCGCGCGCATTCACCCCGACGACCGCGGGATGGTGGATGCCGCCATCCAGGCGCATATTGCAGGCGAAACGCCGCAGTTCCATGCCCTTTACCGCGAGAAACCCGAAGCGGCGCTTCAACAGCAGGAATGGAACTGGGCGCTGGTGCGCGGCGTGGCGGTGCGAAACGATGAGGACAAAGCCGCCCGCATGCTGGGCACGCATACCGATTTCACGCCGTACAAGCGGCTGGAGCAGGAGCTGGAAATCGCCAAGAACCGCGCCGAGGCGGCCAGCCGTACGAAATCCGAGTTCCTGGCGATGATGAGCCATGAAATCAGGACGCCGATGAACGCTGTCATGGGGCTTTCCAATATCCTTGCGCAATCCGAACTGAGCGGGCGCCAGCGCGAGATCGTGGCCACGCTGCAATCCAGCGCCGACGCATTGCTCGCGCTCATCAACGACCTGCTCGACATCAGCCGCATCGAGGCCAATCAGGTAATCCTGGAGCGCATTCCGGTCGATTTCTCGAGCCTGATCCGTGAAGTGGCGGGAACCCTGGAGATGCAGGCCGCCGCCAAGGGCATCCGCATCGCGCTCGACATGGGCGGCCTGGAGCATCAGGAATTTTTGGGCGACCGCACCCGCATCCGGCAGATCCTGCTCAACCTCTGCTCCAACGCGGTGAAGTTCACCGATGCCGGCCAGGTCACTGTTTCCCTGCGTGCGCGCCCTGAAAACGGCATGCATGCCCTCCTCATATCCGTAGCCGATACGGGCATCGGCATCCCGCGCGAGAAGCTGGGGCTGATTTTCGAGAAATTCGTGCAGGCCGATCAATCCATCACCCGCCGCTTCGGCGGCACCGGCTTAGGGCTGGCCATCAGCCGCTCGCTGGCCGAGCTGATGGGCGGCAACATCGCGGTGGAAAGCCATGTCGGCGCAGGCTCGACTTTTACCTTAAACTTAAAGCTGGAAGCCTGCGCCCCCGCGCCGCAAGCGCCGGCCTTTGAGCAAGCGCCGGCTTTTTCGCCGGCAGTTCCAAGCGGCGCAGTGCTGCTGGTGGAGGATTACCCCGCCAATGTCGTGGTGGCCGGCCTCCTGCTGGAAAGCTTGGGCTACGCCTACGAGGTGGCCGCCAGCGGCACGGAGGCGCTGGCGCTGCTGCAATCGCCGGGTAAGCGCTTTGCCGTCATCCTGATGGATGTGCAGATGCACGGCATGGATGGCTTCGAGGCCACCCGCCAGGTGCGAAAGCTGGAGCAGCAGGGGCGGCTTCTCAAGCACTACATTATCGGCGTTACCGCCCACGCGATGGCAGGCGACCGCGAGCATTGCCTGAAGGCGGGCATGAACGAATACATCAGCAAGCCCATCCACGCCGACGAGCTGGCCGCCAAGCTCGCCGAAGGCATGCGCCACGCGGGCGAAGCGATGCCCGCTGCTTAAAGCCCCCGGCGAACCCGCGCTTTTTCTTGACAAGCAAGAGCGTTTACTGTTGACCTGTCCGCCCAAGCCTTTCAGCGGCCATAATGATCCGGTAGCTCAGTCGGTAGAGCACCTGACTTTTAATCAGGTTGTCGCGGGTTCGATTCCCGCCCGGATCACCATTTTATCTGGCGATCGTTTCTGCAAGCCAACACATCTGGCGATTGATTTTCAGCATAGGAAGCAACGGATGACGCTTCAGAAAAGTCAGTCAAAACAGGCGTTTGTTTGAATCCGAAATTAAGGAGAATGGTGGGTCCGGGAGGAGTTGAACCTCCGACCTCACGCTTATCAGGCGTGCGCTCTAACCACCTGAGCTACGAACCCCTCTGCCGCCGCGAATGCGCGTTTGCGGAAAGAACCCCGCTATGTAGAGGCTTGGAAACCAAAAGTCAAATGCAACTTGGCCTATCCGCGGATCCCCAAAATGCGGCAGATGGCGGCTACCAGCTCGTGCCGGTTGAGGGTGTAGAAATGGAACTCCTCCACGCCCTGCCTCTGGAGCAGGCGGCATTGCAGGGCGGTCACGTAAACGGCCACCAGGTTGCGCTGCTGCGGGTTTTCATCCAGCCCGTCGAACAGCCGCTCCAGCCATTCGGGCACGGAAGCGCCGCACTGAGCGCTGAATTTTTTGAGCTGCGCTACGTTAGTGACGGGAAGCAGCCCCGGCACGATCGGGGTGGTAATGCCCGCCGCGTGCGCGCGGTCGCGGA
>CAYMDD010000033.1:0-2489 GCA_964389045.1 uncultured Rickettsiales bacterium | reverse complement strand
ATATCGAAGAAATACTGGGTGATGGCGCGGGCGGCGCCTGCGCCTATCTTTCGCTTCAGCACCTCGATGTCGGCATCGAGATCGGGCGAT
Source organism: uncultured Rickettsiales bacterium (assembly GCA_964389045.1). Classification (GTDB taxonomy): domain Bacteria; phylum Pseudomonadota; class Alphaproteobacteria; order Rickettsiales; family SXRF01; genus CAYMDD01. Next base: position 2,399 of record CAYMDD010000033.1, on the reverse strand, counting down.
TCGGGATGCTTCTCAGGGTAGGCGGCCACGCTGATCTCGAAATCGTGCCGTTTTTTCAGGCCTTCCACTAAATCGGCGGCGTATGCATAGCCGCCGGGGTGAGGGGTGTAACGCCCGCCGCTGTCCGCCGGAGGATCGCCGCGCAGCGCCACGATATGGCGGATGCCCGCCTGCCAATAGCTGTCGGCCACCGCGTCCACCTCCGCTTTCGTCGCGCCGACGCAGGTGAGGTGTGCGGCAGGCTCAAGCGGCGTTTCGTTGAGGAGCCGGTTCAACGTCGCATGCGTTCGCTCCCGCGTGCTGCCGCCCGCGCCGTAGGTGACGGAGACGAAATGAGGCCGAAGCGGCGCCAGCTCGGTGATGGAATGCCAGAGCTTTTCCTCCATTTCCGGCGTTTTCGGCGGGAAGAACTCGAACGACACGGCGGGCGGGTTGCCGCCGCACAGGGCGCGCATCGCATCGTTAACGGCAAGGTTGAGGAAAGCGCCGGGCATGGCCTTAAGCTTAACCACCGATTGTGGCATGGCTGCAACAGAAAAAACTTATTCGCTTCAACTCCTTTTCAACGCGAGAATTTATCTTTATAAAGCGCACATCTTTTAAAAAACAATTGCCGCCGTTTAGTGACTGTTAAGCATTGAATGGTACATTAACGAATATTTACCTACGCCTCTTACCCGGAGCCTACCCCCTTATGACCGCAGATGCTCTTTCCACTACGCTCCGGCGTAGCTTAACCGCTCTGGCTCTCGGCCTTTCGGTGACGGCCTGCGCCGATTACACCTCGCAAAACAGGCCGGTGACGGTGAGCGGCGAAGCCCCGGAGGATATCCGCGATGTCAACGCCGACCCGTGGGAAGGCTTCAACCGCGCCATGTTCCGTGTCAACCAGGCGCTGGATACGGTCATTATCCGCCCGCTGGCGTATGTGTACCGCAGCGTCGTGCCCGACCCGGGCAGGAAGGCGGTGTCGAACGTCTTGAGCAATCTCGGCGAGCCGGTCGATTTCTTCAACTCCGTGTTCCAGGGCGATGTGCAGAACAGCTTCGCCACCTTCTGGCGCTTCGCCATCAACACCACCGTCGGCATTGGCGGCATCAACGACGTGGCCACCAGCGCCGGCCTGACCGCGCGAGACGCCGATTTCGGCCAGACGCTCGCGCTGTGCGGCGTCAATTCCGGCCCGTATCTTTACCTGCCCTTCTTCGGCCCTTCGACCGTGCGCGACGCCGGCGGGCGCGGCGTGGACATCGCGCTCGATCCGCTCACCTACACGGGCGGAGACTGGGAATGGGTATCCTATGCCAGGGGGGGCGCCACCGCCATCGACTTCCGCGCGCAGAACATGAAGCTGATCGACGACATCAACCGCACCTCGCTCGATCCTTACGTCACCTACCGCAGCGTGTTCCTCCAGCGCCGCACCGCCGAGATCGCCAAGGCGCGCCTGCGCGAAGTGCCGCGCAAAGGGGAGGACGTGGCATCTGATTCGATGCGGCCCAGCCTCCCGGCCTCGCCGAACGCAAACGATGCAAAATAACGGCCTGAAGGCTTTTTTTTCCGCCAGAATCCACCTATATTGATCTTTCCAAGTCATCTTTGAAGGAGTTTCCCCTTTGCGCGCTTTGCCCTTTTTCCTGCTGATCGCCTTTGCCGCCTTCGCGCCGCTTCAGGCGCTTGCCTTCAGCCAGGACGATGCCCGGAACTATGCGGACAAGGTCGGTCAGGAAGTGCTGGCCACCGTCACCTCGTCGGCCTTGACGGAAGCGCAGAAACAGGCGCAGCTGCAGGCGATGTTCGCCCGCGAAGTCGATATCCCGTGGATCGGGCGCTTCGTGCTGGGGCGTTTCTGGAAGCAGGCGAATGAAGCGCAGCAGGCGCAATATTTGGAGGCTTACGGCAAGTTCCTGATCGCGCATTACACCTCGCATTTCGCCGATTACAGCGGCGGCGGCTATACCATTAACTCCGTGCAGCAGGACGGCGAAAGCCAGTTCACCGTCGGCATGCGCATCCACACCGCCGAGGGCAGGCAGATCGAAACCAGCTACCGCCTCCATGCCGACAGGCAGGGGCAGCTGAAAGTCTTCGACATCATCATCGAAGGCGTGAGCCTGATTACCACCCAGCGCTCGGAATTCGGCTCGGTGGTGCAAAGCCAGGGCATGGACGCGCTAATCCGCCAATTGCAGCAGCGGACTTAAGAAAAGCAGCTTAAGAGGCGTTTATAAACTTGGTTTCCGGCCAATTTTCGGCCTGGTGCTTTAAGCTTTATGCGCGTTTTTCTGCCATTTTTGCCTCCAGGTGCTCCACCTGTGCACCATGCGGAAAGGATTTAGCAGTTAACATGCTGATGTAGAACATTCTGTACCTTTCCAGAGGGAGCAAAATGGAACATT
>CAYMDD010000032.1:8181-10576 GCA_964389045.1 uncultured Rickettsiales bacterium | reverse complement strand
CTCTCGCTCGATACGCTCAACGCGCCGGAAGTCCTGAAGCATCTCTGCGAGCTGCATAAAGGGCTGATCCTGGTGACGGGGCCGACCGGCTCGGGCAAATCGACGACGCTCGCCGCGATGGTCGATTTCATCAACACCCATCACGGGCGGCATATCCTCACCATCGAAGACCCGGTGGAATTCCTGCACCCGTCGAAGAAAGCGCTTATCAATCAGCGCGAGGTAGGCAGGCATACGCTCTCCTTCGCCCGCGCGCTCAAAAGCTCTCTGCGCGAAGACCCGGACGTGATCCTGGTCGGCGAAATGCGAGATCTGGAGACGATCAAGCTCGCGCTGACGGCGGCGGAAACCGGCCATTTGGTGATGGGCACGCTGCACACCAATTCCGCGCCGGAGACCATCGACCGCATCATCGACGTGTTCCCGGCGGAGGATAAGGAAATGGTGCGCGCCATGCTCTCGGTGGCGCTGCAAGCCGTCATCACGCAGACGCTCTTAAAGAAGAAGGAGGGCGGGCGCGTGGCCGCGCATGAGATCATGCTGGCAAGCCCTGCGGTGCGGAACCTGATCCGCGAGGGCAAAATCCCGCAGCTTTATTCGCTGATTAAGCTCGGCTCGAAAGTGGGCATGGTGACGATGAAGGACAGCATCTACGCGCTGCTGAACAGCGGCGCCATCACCGAGCAGACAGCGCGCTCCGCGCTCGCGCAGGGCGTGAAGGAAGATACGCTGGAAGAGCAGCGCCCTTCGGCGGATGCGCAGCCGAAACGGCAGAGCACGGCGAACAAGAATAGCGGCTTTTAAATGGATGCTTCCGCGTTTTCCTTCGATGCCGCCATCGACCGTTTTGTGGAGGCCAAGGCGAGCGACCTTTACCTGACGGTAGGCGCCCCCGCCACCATACGGCGCGAAAGCGGCATGGAGGCCATCACCGAAAACGCGCTGACGGAGGAGCATATCCGCGCAGGCCTGGCGCAGCTGTTGCCAATGGACGCGGTGGAGGAGTTCGACTCGACGCTGGAATTCAACACCGCCATCGCCTGGAGCGGGGATACGCGCCTGCGCATCAACGTCTTCCGCCAGCGGCAGCAGACCGGCCTGGTCATCCGCCGCATCGTCACCCAGATCCCCACGGTCGATGAGCTGAAATTGCCGAGGCAATACGCCGAGCTGGCAATGGAAAACCGCGGCCTGGTGCTGATCGTGGGGCCGACGGGCGCGGGCAAATCCTCCTCCCTCGCGGCGATGGTCGATCACCGCAACCGGAACGCGGACGGGCATATCGTCACCATCGAAGACCCGGTGGAATTCATTCATGAGCACCGGCGCTGCATCGTCACCCAGCGCGACGTGGGCATCGATACCTATTCCTTCGGCATTGCGCTCAAAAACACCCTCCGCCAGCGCCCGGACGTGATCGTGATCGGCGAAATCCGCGACCGGGAGACGATGGAGCACGCCACCGTCTTCGCGGAAACGGGGCATCTGTGCCTGGCGACCCTGCATGCCAGCAACGCCAACCAAGCGGTGGAGCGCATCGTCAACTTTTTCCCCGAAGAGAAGCACCGTCAGATTCTCCTCTCACTTGCGCTTAACCTGCGCGGCATCCTCTCGCAGCGCTTGGTTTACAACAAGCAAGGCAGCCGGACGCTGGCAGTGGAGATCATGCTGAACCAGGGGTTGGTGAAAAGCTTGATCCAGGAAGGCAAAGTCAAGGAGCTGAAAGACATCATCGAGCGCAGCACCGACCAGGGAATGCAAAGCTTCGACCAATGTCTGTTCCGCTTGTATGTGGAAGGCGTAATCGAAGAAAGCGTGGCATTGGCCGAAGCCGACAACCCCGCCAACCTGCGACTGCAAATCACGCAAGCCGAAATGGCGCGTTACTCCAGCGGGGGAGCCGGCAGTACGAATAGCATTTTGAAACGGGAGACGGGGTTTTAGGTTTTTATCCGCAAAGGGCTGGATTCTTGTGCCCCGACCGTTATAGTGTGCGTTTTCCTTTTATTTGAAGAGCGCGACTATGGCGGCGTACCAGTATATTTACGTGATGAAGGGCTTGTCGAAAGCCTATCCGGGCGGCAAGCAGGTGTTTAAGGATATCTGGCTCTCCTTCCTGCCGGGGGTGAAGATCGGCGTATTAGGCCCGAACGGGGCGGGCAAGTCCTCGCTCCTTCGCATCATGGCCGGGCAGGATCAGGAGTTCACCGGCGAGGCGTGGGCTGCGGACGGCGTGAAAATCGGCTTCCTGGAGCAGGAACCGAAGCTGGATACCTCTAAAACCGCCTATGAGAATATCCTGGAAGGTTTAAGCGAAAAGAAGGCATTGCTCGATCGCTTTAACGAAGTTTCGATGCGCTTGGGCGAAGTGACCGATGACGAGGAGATGAATACG
>CAYMDD010000032.1:0-8171 GCA_964389045.1 uncultured Rickettsiales bacterium | reverse complement strand
TCGAGGAGCAGGGAAGCTTACAGGAGAAGATCGACGCCGCGAATGCGTGGGATATCGAGCGCGAGGTGGAGATCGCCATGGATGCGCTCCGCTGCCCGCCGAAGGACGCGGATATCTCGAAACTCTCGGGCGGTGAGAAGCGCCGCGTGGCGCTGTGCAAGCTGCTGCTGGAAGCGCCCGATATGCTGCTGCTGGATGAGCCGACCAACCATCTGGATGCCGAATCGGTGGCATGGCTGGAGCATTTCCTGGAGAAATACCCCGGCACGGTGGTGATGGTGACGCACGACCGCTATTTCCTCGACAATGTGACGGGCTGGATACTGGAACTCGACCGCGGCCAAGGCATTCCGTATGAGGGCAATTACACCACGTATCTCGAGGCCAAGCAAAAACGCATGGCGCAGGAGGAGCGCGAGGAGAATTCGCGGCAGAAGCAGCTGGCGGAGGAATTGGAATGGGTGCGCAAATCCCCCAAAGCCCGCCAGGCCAAGAGCAAGGCAAGGCTTAAATCCTATGAGGAGCTGCTGAACAAAGACCAGCGCGAGAAGGTAGGCGGCGCGCAGATCGTCATCCCGCCGGGGCCGAGGCTGGGGCAGAATGTGATCGAAGCGAAGGAGCTGTTCAAAGGCTACGGCGACCGGCTGCTGATCGAGAATTTAAACTTCTCGCTGCCCCCCGGCGGCATCGTCGGCGTGATCGGCCCGAATGGTGCGGGCAAGACGACGCTGTTCCGCATGATCACCGGCTCCGAGAAACCCGATTCCGGCACCTTTAAAGTGGGTGAATCCGTGATGCTCGGCTATATCGACCAGTCGCGCGATTCGCTTAACGACAAGGCGACGGTGTGGGAGGAAATCTCCGAAGGCAACGAAGAGATCGAGCTAGGCAAGGTCAAGACCAAATCGCGCGCCTATGTCTCCGCCTTCAACTTCAAAGGCTCCGACCAGCAGAAGAAAGTAGGAAGCCTGTCGGGAGGCGAGCGAAACCGCGTGCATCTGGCCAAGATGCTCAAGAAAGGCGCGAACGTGCTGCTGCTCGATGAGCCGACCAACGATCTGGACGTGGAGACGCTGCGCGCGCTGGAAGAAGCGCTGGAGGATTTCGCGGGCTGCGCCGTCATCATCAGCCATGACCGCTGGTTCCTAGACCGCATCGCCACCCACATTCTCTCCTTCGAGGGCGATTCCCACGTGGAATGGTTCGAGGGGAATTACGAGGCGTACGAGGCCGACTTGAAACGACGCCTGGGCGTGGATACCCTTACGCCCACCAAGGTGAAATACAAGCCGCTGGTGCGGGCTTAACGCTCTAATGCACCGTGGAGTATCTGGCAGTAAACTTCTTTCGCGTCGAACCGCTTTACTGGTTATCGCTGCCGTTATTAGTGCTGTTGCTGGGTTTACCGGGCATATTGCTGCTTGCGCTGCGCCGCCTTAAATTGCGCCGTTTGGGCGAGTGGCTTGCGTTAATTCCTATACTGATAGGCATTGCCTTTCCCCTCGCCGCATCTAGGCTCCGACATCATTATGCTACTATCATTGTAGAGCAAGCGGAGCCGGTCATTCAGGCGCTTACAGCTTACCACCGAGAACATAACACCTATCCGAATACGCTTGGCGAGCTTACACCCCAATATCTGGCGGCATTGCCGGATTTTCCGCAAGTCTGCGTATATAAATTGAATATGAATATATCCTTTATCACCGCTTGCGCGTTGGGCTTTGTCCGAAACGCCGATGGATACGAGCTACGATTTGAGCTGCCTGGGCCTGTCTTCGGCAGTCATTTCTTCTATAGCCCATTGCAGAAGTATCCTGACTGGGTAGAACCGGCATACCAATTGCATAAACGCATAGGAAGCTGGGGCTGGTACTATAAAGTGTAGCATTTCCAAGATTAATAAATCAGTTTAGTCATTTTTAAACTAAAACGTGTACTAATTTCTATATGTAAACTTTTTGAGTGCAAATGCCATCCTTACCGCATTCATGCTTGCTGCGTATTCATTTAAAGGCCGGGTTCTGCCTGGCGCTGCTGTTTGCGTTGGCGCTGGGGGCGGCGGATTATTTCACGATGCGGCAAGCGCTGGAGAATGATTTCCGCCACCGTATCGGGGTGATCGCGCAGGCGGGCACGCCCGACCCGGCGGATGCCAGCGCGGAGCAAATGTCGGCCTTTCTCAAGCAATTCCAAAGCCAAGAAGGCATGCAGGCTTTGTGCATCTATGACGTGGCCGATAACTTAGCGGCAGCTTGGGCGGCGCCGAATTCGGACGATCCTTGCATGCCCATCCGCTCTACGCTGCATAAGCCCGTATCGTGGATCGACGTCAACGCGGATTTCCCGTTGAAGCATGCGGGACGGCTTTACGGCATGGTGCATGCGGAAGGATTGCTGACCGAGCTGCCTGCTTGGCTGATCCAGCGCGCGTTCTTAATCCTTGGATTATTGGTTCCGACGCTGTGGATTTGCCAGATCGCCGCCCGTTACAGCACGGATGCCGTCTCAGCCCATCTTGTCGCCATGGCCGGACATGCCGAAGCGGATGATTTGCCGCTCGAGCACCCTCATCCTGCCGATCGCCAGGCACTACCGGCTTTTCCTGAAGCGGCCTCACGTGAACCCGCGGCAAACCACACCCTATCCGCCGCGCCGCTTGCGGTTGCGGCGGAGGCCGACCCGCAACGGCGGGGACTGCTTCAGGAGCGGCTGGACAAGGAGGATATCAAGTGTTCACGCTCGAAACCCATACGCAGCTGGCGGAATGGGCGCCTGTGCTCCCCGCCTCGGCGGTGGTCACCCTGGATGCGTTGGAAACCGGCGTCAGCAGGCGGTTGCGCACGCTGATGGAAAGCCGGCTGATGCCGGAAATCCCGGTGCTGCGCCTGGAGCCGACGCAGCCTTTTTCCGCCACGCCGCCGCCGGCAGCCCATAGTTCGTTCTATCATGCCGCCGACCTGGAGCTGCAGGACGATCTTTCCACGCGCATCGTGGCGGAGATGCCGCAGTTCACCCGCGCGCTTTTTGCGCAATTCGCGCTGGTTGCGGATATTGCCCGCGCCGTGGCAAGTGGCGAAAGCGCGCTAAAGGAGCTGGCGGATCAAGCCCATGCGGTTAAATCCGCCGCGCTGTCGCTGGGCTATTTCCGCCTGTCCGGGCTGATGGACGGCGCAGAGCATGCCGCGCGCACCCATGCGTTCGCCGCCCTGCCCGGCAATTGGCTGGTGATTGCAGAGGTGACGGAAGCGGCCACGCAGGAAGGCGCGTTAGCCGACGCTTTCAGCACTATAACGGGCGATGAGGCCGGTTTTCAGTGCATGCCGGAAAATGCCGCGGAAATACGCGCAGCCGAGCACAATGTATAAAGCGGCCAAGCCTAAACCCGGCAGCCATTGCCAAGGTGTCAGCGCATTGCCCGCCAGGCTTGCGCGGATGCTCTCAAAGACATACGCCGGCGGCATGGCATGCGCAATTCACTGCATCCATTCCGGCAGCACCGACAGCGGGTAAAACACCGCGGCGAACGGCGAGAGCATGGCGGGAATCGGCCAGATGAACCATTCGGCAGCGGGGCCGAAGCGCAACACCAGCGCACACCCGAAAACCCCTAAGGCAATCCCGAACATAAACAGCGTCAGCAGAAACGGCAGCAGCGCAATGCCGTAATCGAAAAACGAAAGCCCGAAGGCAAGATCGGCTAAGGCCAGCATGGCGACGAGGCCAACGAAGCTGGTGGCGATGCTGGAAATCACTAGCCCGCCCACGTAATCCAGCGTGGTCATGGGCGAGGCGAAGATATTCAGGAAATTGCGCGACCAGACGTCTTCGAAAAACGCCATCGTCACCCCTTGCATGACGCGGGTGAAGAAATCCCACATCAGCACGGCGCCTAAGAGCAGCGGCACAAAATCGAGCCTGGCCTCGGACACCTGGTTTAAGTAGCGGGTGATGAACCCCCACAGCACGATGTCGATGGCCACCCAGATGAACAGAGGCATCACGCGCGTGAAACTGCCGCGGATCAAGTAATATTGGCGGAGGACGACGGCGGCGATGCGGTTGGAGTTCATAAATGCACCTTGCAATCATTTCCCCTGTCTATCGGGAGAATGCCCTCCCCCTGCCCCTCTAAACGAGAGGGATGTAAATCCGAATGCTCCGCCATATGAATGAACAGCTCTTCGAGCGACGCCTTGCCGCGCTCGGCCACGATCTCGGCGGGCGTGCCTTCGAGCAGAATGCGCCCCCCAGCCATGAACAGCACGCGATCGCATACTTCTTCCACCTCCGCCATGTTGTGGGATGTCCACAGCACCCCCGTATCCTTCCCGGCGATGGCGCGGATTTTGGCGCGGATGGTTTTGGCCGTGGCCGGGTCGAGCGAGGCGGTCGGCTCATCGAGCAGCAGCAGCTTCGGACGATTGAGCATGGCTTTGGCGAGGTTCGCGCGCGTCTGCTCGCCGGAGGAAAGCACGCCGCATTTGGTGTGGCGGTATTTGTTTAAATCGAACATCTCCAGCACTTCCTCGATCCGCGCCGTCAAACGCGGCACGCCGTACAGCATGCCGAAGACACGCAAATTCTGCGCCACGGTCAGATTGCCGGGGAGCGCGGCATAGACGGCGGCGAAATTGGCCTGAGCGAGCGCTTTCGCCCGTTCGCGCGCAAGCGCATGGCCGCAGATGAGGATATGGCCGGAGGTGGGCGAGAGCACGCCCAGCACCATGTTAATCGTGGTGGTCTTGCCCGCGCCGTTCGGGCCGAGAAGGCCTACGATCTCACCGGAGCGCACGCCGAAGGAGATGCCTTGCACCGCCGCCTTGCCCGCGTATTCCTTGCGCAAATCCTTCGCTTCCAGCACGAAGCTCATGGATTCAAGCCTTGCGCGTAGAGCAGCGCGCTTAAATCGCAATGGTTGAGCCTGGCGCGCGTTTCTTTCTGCACCACCGGCTTGGCGCGATAAGCCACGCCCAGACCAGCCGCAAGCAGCATCGGCAGATCGTTCGCGCCGTCGCCCACCGCAAGAACGTCGTCGGTGGAGATATTTAAATCAACGCAGGCCTGCTCTAAGCTTGCAAGCTTCGCCTCTTTTCCAAGGATAGGCAGCACGACCTCGCCGGTGAGCCTGCCATCTTTAACTTCCAGCACATTGGCATGGTGTTCATGAAAGCCGAGCGCTTCCGCCACGCGCGCGGTGAAGAAAGTGAAGCCGCCGGACACCAGCACACAGCGCGCGCCTGCCCGGCGCATGCCCTCAACCAGCGCTTCCGCCCCTGGCATCATGCGCACGCGCTCATGATAGCAGCGCTCCAAGGTTTCTTCCGGCAACCCTCTCAGCAGCCGCACGCGCTCGGTCAAGGCTTGCGCGAAATCCAGCTCGCCGTTCATCGCCCGCTCGGTGATGAGGGAAACTTCCGCTTTTTTGCCGACGAAATCGGCCAGCTCATCGATGCATTCCACCGTAATCATGGTGGAGTCCATGTCGGAAATCAGCAGCTTTTTCCGCCGGTTTTTTGAAGGCTGTGCAATCCAGTCAATCGGCGCATCGCCTAATAGCGCTGTCAGCGTCTGCTCGCCTTCCGCCTCCCAGCGGGCGAAATCGACCCGAAGGTCGCACGCCGCCGCCTCGCATGCGGTGATTTGCGCGCTTAAGCGCGCTGCCGCCTGCCCGGCCAGCGCGGGCGTAATGGGGCTTCGTTGCGGATCGGCAAGGAGCGTAATTACGTATTCGGACATTTTTTTCCTTTGTCATGCTAGCGAAAGCTGGCATCCAGTCATGCCAGAACTAGCGTATGGATGCCAGCTTTCGCTGGCATGACAGTTATGGGAACAGCGCGAAACCCCAACATCCTCATTGTCTGCGGCGCAACCGCATCCGGCAAGTCGGCGCTGGCGCTGAAACTGGCCAAGGAGCGCGGCGGCGTCATCATCAACGCCGACAGCCAGCAGCTTTACGCCGAGCTGCGCATCCTCACCGCAAGACCTTCGCCGGAGGAAGAAGCGCAAGCCCCGCATCGGCTGTATGGCATCCTGCCCGCCACTGAGAGCGCCTCCGCAGGCGTCTGGCTGCGCTATGCGAAGATGGAGATCGACTGGGCGCTCTCCCAAGGGCTGACGCCGATCCTGGTGGGCGGGACGGGGATGTACCTGAAAGCGCTGACGGAAGGCATCGCCCATATCCCGGACGTGCCGCCGGAACTCCGCGCCCAGGCTAAGGCGGATCTGGAGGCGATGGGCGGGGAGGCGTTCCTTGCGCGGCTGCAAGCGATCGACCCCGAAACCCGCATCCGCCCATCCGACACGCAGCGGCTGATCCGCGCTTATGAGGTATGGCTGGCCACCGCCAGGCCGCTCACCCAGTGGCAGCGCCAGGGCAAAGAAGCGCCATATCCGAAAGAACGGTTCGAGGTCATCCGCGTGGAATTGCCGCGGGAAGAACTCTACGTCCGTATCGACCGGCGCGCGCGTGCCATGATCGAGGCGGGCGCGGTGGAGGAAGTGCGCGCGCTGCTTGCTTTAAGGCTTCCGCCGGACCTGCCCGCCATGCGCATCATCGGCGTGCCGGAGCTGCGGGAATATCTGGAGGGGCGCGCTGCCTTAGAGGAAGCTATTGCTTTAATGCAGCAGCATACAAGAAACTATGCCAAACGGCAGCTGACGTGGTTCCGGCATCAGTTACGTTAGAACTTTATCTCAAGCATCGCTTTTTTCTGGAACTGTATGTATCCGTATCCATTCGGCGAGTTGCGCTTCAGGTAAGCTTCCTTCGGCGAGCGATAAAAACATGCGGTATTTATCCTCCCGGCTGGCCACAAGATTATGCCCATTTACGCGCAGGAATAACCGCGCTGCCACGAGAGCGGTGCGCTTATTGCCGTCAACGAATGGATGGTTGCGTGCAATACCGTAAGCATAGGAAGCAGCAAGCGCCGGCAAATCCACATTTTCACCATATGCGTAAAGCTGTTGCGGGCGCGCCATGGCATATGCGTAAAGCTGTTGCGGGCGCGCCATGGCAGACGCAAGCAAGGTTGCATCGCGGATGCCGTCCAACCCGCCATGTTCAGACAACTGGCGGCGGTGGATAGCAAGCGCATCATTTTCTGCGATCCAGACCGGCTCTTTATCCATGGGTTTACTGTGCCAGCAGCTTTAATACATCCCTGTCCTCGCGCATGATTTCTTCCGCAAGTTGCATTTTGCGCGCAAACAGTGGATCGCCGGCATGCAGCTCGTAGCCGCCGTTAGGCGTTTCCATCGCATAAATCTGGTCGCCTTTTCTGACTTTTAAACGCGCCAACATTTCTTTGGGAAAAATAACCCCTTCGGAATTACCGATGCTGGTAATTTTAAGTGGAACCATATACTCTCCTTTGCGTATCCGCGTATCCGCGTATTAATATAACAAATGTTATAACTTATGCAAGCACAATTCAATGATCTCTCTCCCCTCACCGGCGCGGATATCCTTGTTAAAGCGATTTTAAATGAGGATGTGGATACCATCTTCGGCTATCCCGGCGGGGCGGTTTTGCCTGTCTACGATGCGATTTTTAAGCAGAACCGCTTAAAGCACATCCTGGTGCGGCATGAGCAAGCCGCCACTCACGCGGCGGAGGGCTATGCGCGCTCGACGGGCAAGGTGGGCGTGGTGCTGGTGACAAGCGGGCCTGGCGCAACGAATGCCGTCACCGGCCTGATGGATGCGCTGATGGATTCGATTCCGCTGGTGTGCATTACCGGCCAGGTGCCGACCCATCTGATCGGCTCGGACGCCTTTCAGGAAGCCGATACCACCGGCATCACGCGCAGCTGCACCAAGTATAATTACCTGGTTAAGGATATCGAAAGCCTCGCTTCCATCCTGCACGAAGCCTTCCATGTGGCGCGCACGGGCAGGCCGGGGCCGGTAGTGGTGGATATTCCTAAGAATATCATGAACATGGACGGGATCTACCACGGCAAGCCCGCCGAAATCCGCCGTTCCTACAAGATTAAGCAACAGGGCGATGCCGCGCAGGTGGAAAAAGCGGTGCGGCTGATGGCGGAGGCGAAACGGCCTGTGTTCTACGTGGGCGGCGGCATGATTAACGCAGGCGCGGGCGCTTGCGCGGAGCTGACCGCTTTCATCCGCGAAACGGGCTTTCCCTGCACCACCACCATGATGG
>CAYMDD010000031.1:0-10611 GCA_964389045.1 uncultured Rickettsiales bacterium | reverse complement strand
GTTTGTGTGGTTTTTTAAATCCTCGCTTGTTTTCCAAAAAATAAATGTTCCGACAGGAAATCCTTTGATGATGGAGTCAATTAATCTTGCAGTTCGCTCTTTACTCCAAACAAAGTCGCGTTGAAATTTCGGCAATTTAATAGCACCCTCATCTATATCAATAAAAAGCGACTCGTATTTTTTACTTTGGTTTTCAGGCGGCGAGTACTTAAGAGCTGTCGCTATGTCATTTATTTGGGGATTGTTCATACTATACTTCCTTATAGTTTGAAGGGCGGCACATATCCTTATATTTTATTGTAAAGCTATAACCGTCTATGCGATTGTAGCGACTAAATTTTCGCTATCAAGTCTTGAAATGGAAGTCGGGCAATCGCGGAAATTTGGAACCAGCGCCAACTCAGGCTCCCACGCGGACTCAGAACATTTATAGTAATCGCTTATTGGAGAATGCTTTCCCTGACCCTGTTTTTAAGTAATACTCAAACTCTCTCGCTTTTTTCTCGGACGCAAATGCATGGTAGGGTAGCTTACTAATTCCCATGGAGCAAACTTAGCCGTATGCTTCGATTTTCCAGCATTATGGTCTGCAAAACGTATTTTTAAATCTTCCATATAACCGCGATAAGTTTGGTTTGGGAAATGGATACTGCGTAGCAGATAAACATAATACATCCGACAGCCCTCCTTCGCTTTCGCTTTGCTCAAGCTTCGTAGCGCATCCTTCGGCGTAAGTCTTCGAATAGCTTACTGGCGTAAGCCATCCGAAGCCAACGGCGAAGGATGGTGCCGCTTGTCGGAATCGAACCAACGACCTACCGCTTACAAGGCGGTTGCTCTACCATCTGAGCTAAAGCGGCCTTAGAGGGAAATTTACTGATACTGCACTTTCAGCACTTCGTAGTGCTTCGTGCCTCTAGGCGTGTGGACTTCGATGCTGTCGCCTTTTTTCTTGCCGATCATGGCGCGGGCGATGGGGGCGGAGAGGGAGATGCGCCCCAACTTGATATCCGCCTCGTAATCGCCGACGATCTGGTATGTCACCTCTTCGTCGGTTTCCTCATCCGCCAGTTTCACGGTGGCGCCGAACTTGACGGTGTCGCTCTTGAGAGAGGCCACGTCGATCACCTCCGCGCGCGACACCATCGCTTCCAGCTCGGCGATGCGCCCTTCGATGAAGCCTTGCTTTTCGCGCGCGGCGGAATACTCGGCATTCTCCGACAGATCGCCATGCGCGCGCGCTTCCGCAATCGCCTGGATCACGGCGGGGCGCTCCACGGATTTCAAGTTCTTCAACTCCGCTTCCATCCGCGTAAAGCCGGCGGCGGTGATGGGGTATTTTTCCATGGTGAGCAAGGCAATCGTCTCTTAATTTTTAAAAAAAAGGGATAATAACGGATATGCCCGGCTAAACGCAACCAGGGAATGCAACTGTCGGCGATTTAAGCATAATATTGCATCGGCTTGACCGTCAGGCTGCCTTGCTGCAAGGCGCGGATCGCCTGCACGGCAGCGCGCGCGCCGGCAAGCGTGGTGTAATAGGGCAGGCGGCTAAGAAGCGTGGTGCGGCGGATGGAGAACGAATCCTCGATGGCCTGCACACCCTCGGTGGTGTTAATGACCAGGGCGATCTGGCCGTCTTTCAAGCTATCGACGATATGAGGCCTGCCTTCGCGCACCTTGTTGACGACTTCCACATCCAGGCCTTTTTCGTTTAAGAAAGCTGCCGTGCCCCGCGTGGCCACCAGCGTGAATCCCAATTCCGTCAGCTCCCCGGCGATGGCGGCCAATGCCGGCTTGTCCGTCTCGCGCACCGAGAGGAACACCTTGCCCGACAGCGGCAGCACGGTGCCCGCCGATAATTGCGACTTGGCGAAGGCATGCGCGAAATCGGCGTCGATGCCCATCGCTTCGCCGGTCGATTTCATCTCCGGCCCCAAGATCACGTCCACACCGGGGAAGCGGGCGAAGGGGAAGACGGATTCCTTCACGGCGACATGCTTAGGCATTAGGGGTTGGGCATTAGACATTAGGGAAGCAAACCCCTGCTGGCTAATACCTGATGCCTGATCCCTTAATTTTTCCCCCGCCATCACCCTTGCCGCCATCTTGGCCAGCGGCACGCCGATGGTCTTGGCCACGAACGGCACGGTGCGGCTGGCGCGGGGGTTAACCTCGATCAGGTAGATTTCATCGTCCTTGACGGCGAACTGCACGTTCATCAGGCCTTTGACATGGAGCGCGCGCGCCAGCGCTTCCGTCTGTTCGCGGATGCGCGCCTGGATGCTTTCGCTCAAACTGTAAGGCGGCAGCGAGCAAGCCGAATCGCCGGAATGGATGCCCGCCTCCTCGATATGCTCCATGATGCCCGCGACGAACACATCCTCCCCGTCCGAGAGCGCGTCCACGTCCACCTCAATGGCGTCGCGCAAGTAAGAATCGATCAAGAGCGGTCTGCCGGGGGCAAGGAATTCACCGGCCTGGTCAAGGTACTTCTCCAGCTGCGCTTCGTCATGGATGATCGCCATCGCCCGCCCGCCCAGCACATGGCTGGGGCGCACCAGTACGGGGAATCCAATGGCGAGCGCCTGGCTTTTCACCTCCCGGCGCGTGGTGCCGGTGCCGCTTTGGGGCTGTTTAAGCTCTAGCGTTTCCACCAGCACGCGGAACCGCTCGCGGTCTTCCGTCAGGTCGATGGAATCGAGCGAGGTGCCCAGCAGCGGGACGCCTGCTTTCTCCAGCGCGTAGGCGAGCTTCAGCGGCGTCTGCCCGCCCAGCTGAACGATCACGCCCTTGAGCGAACCCTTGCTCTGCTCCACGCGAATGATTTCCAGCACATCCTCAGCCACCAGTGGCTCGAAATAAAGCCGGTCGGAGGTATCATAATCGGTAGAGACGGTTTCGGGGTTGCAGTTGATCATGATAGTCTCAAAGCCTGCCTCCCGCAGCGCATAGGCGGCATGCACGCAAGCATAGTCAAATTCGATGCCCTGGCCGATGCGGTTGGGGCCGCCGCCCAGGATGATGATTTTTTCACGGCTCGAAGGAGCGGCTTCGTCTTCCGCGTCCGTCCCTTCGTAGGTGGAATACATATACGGCGTGCCGCTTTCGAACTCCGCCGCGCAGGTATCCACGCGCTTATAGATGGGATGGATATTTAATTCATCGCGCAAAGCCGCTATATCGGAAGTCTGCATGCCGGACAGTTCGGCGATGTGGGCATCGGAGAAGCCCATGCGTTTAAGTTGAGGCAACTGCCCGGCTAATTCCCCCCTTTCAAGGGGAAGGGCTTGAATGTTGGCTTCCATCTGAACAATATCTTCCAACTGCCGCACGAACCACGGGTCGTATTTGGCAATCGCGCAAATCTCTTCGACGGAAACGCCCTTGCGCAGCGCCTGCGCCGCCACCAGCAGCCGGTCGGGCGTCGGGCGGGTGAGTTCGCTTTTGAGTTCATCCGCCGTTTTGTCTTTGAAGTACGGCAGCGCATTCAAGCCCGTCAGCCCGGTTTCCAGCGAGCGCAAGGCTTTCTGCAAGGATTCGGCGAAGCACCTTCCCATCGCCATCGCTTCGCCCACGGACTTCATGGCCGTGGAGAGCAGCGGCTCGGCGTTAGGGAATTTCTCGAAGGTGAAGCGCGGAATCTTGGTGACGATGTAGTCGATGGTTGGCTCGAACGAGGCGGGCGTTACCTTCGTTACGTCGTTGACGATTTCATCGAGCGTGTAGCCCACCGCGAGCTTGGCCGCGACCTTGGCGATGGGAAAGCCGGTGGCCTTGGAAGCCAGCGCCGAGGAGCGCGAGACGCGCGGGTTCATCTCGATCACCACCATCCGCCCGTCTTTAGGGTTGACGGCGAATTGCACATTGCTGCCGCCCGTATCCACGCCGATTTCACGCAAGACGGCAAACGATGCGTTGCGCATGCGCTGGTATTCCTTATCGGTCAAGGTCAGCGCGGGCGCAACGGTGATGGAATCGCCCGTATGCACGCCCATCGGATCGACGTTTTCGATCGAGCAGACGATGATGCAGTTGTCCGCCCGGTCCCGCACCACTTCCATCTCGTATTCTTTCCAGCCCAGCACGGATTCGTCGATCATCACCTCGCCGACGGGGGAGGCATCCAGCCCGCTGGCCACGATCCGGTCGAATTCCTCCGTGTTGTAGGCGATGCCGCCGCCGCTGCCCCCCAGCGTGAAGGAGGGGCGGATCACGGCGGGGAGGCCGATGACGCTGCGCGCTTCCCGCGCTTCTTCGAGCGAGTTGACCACGACGTTCCTAGGCACTTCCAGGCCGATTCTGGCCATCGCTTCGCCGAACAGCTGCCGGTCTTCCGCCTTGTTGATTGAATCCAGCTTTGCGCCAATCAGCTCGACATTGTACTTCGCCAGCACGCCCGATTCAGCGAGCGCCTTCGCGCAGTTGAGCGCTGTCTGCCCGCCCATCGTGGGCAGCAGCGCATCCGGCTTTTCGCGCGCGATGATTTTTTCTACCATCTCGGGCGTGATCGGCTCGATATAGGTGGCATCCGCCAGATCAGGGTCGGTCATGATGGTGGCGGGGTTGGAATTGATGAGGATGACGCGGTACCCCTCCTGCCGCAGCACCTTGCAGGCCTGGGAGCCGGAATAATCGAACTCGCACGCCTGCCCGATGACGATGGGGCCTGCGCCGATGATGAGAATGGAGGAAATGTCGGTGCGTTTAGGCATAATAGGGCTTCATAAAGAAGCTACTGCCGCATTGCAAGCCACCGATGCTTTAAAGTTAAGACAGCATTAAAAAAAAATCAGTAAGTATAAGGCCGGATCACTTCCCGCAGCTTACCGTTAAATTCTCGCATCGCTTCGACGTAACGCGTTAGATCTAAGGAAATTCCCCTTGCAAGCTTAACGGCATCAGCTGTTTTGATTTCTTTGTGATTACTAATATCGGCGAAATGCACCGCCATTGCTTCCCATATCTCTCTGTCGGTAATCCAGCCTAGTGCATAAGCATGGCGCAAGCAGGGGAGCGGCAGGTCTTCGCTCACACCGTAAATGCGTAAGCAGAGTTTCGCGGAACGGTAAGAGTTTTTAAAAACGTAAATGAACCAACGAGTATGCGATTTTAGCTTTTTCTGTTCGTCCGTGTATTCATGCGTAATCACATGAGTGAGTTTTTCAAGGTCTTTCAAGTTTTTATTTAACAGAGATACGACAAATCGGATTTTTTTCTGCTCATAACTTTCATCGCTTGTGCGACTATAAAGTATTTTTGCATGTTTCAAAAGTTCGATGAGCGAAAAAGGGTCGGTGAGCTTATCAAGGCGTATAACGTCAAAACGTATTAAAATAGGAGCTTCGTTAATAATGGCCATGATCTGATCCCACTCTTCTTCTGAGGCGTCAGGACAAAGAATTGCTAAGTCAAGATCGGAGAATCGATGCGCATCCCCTTTCACTCGAGACCCGTGCGCGTAAATGGTATCGATAAAGGGCAGTTCGGTTAATTGAAGGAAAAACGCTTGCTCGTTTATCTTTAGACAGCTTAACGCGTCGGTCATAACGTTTTCCTTGTAGGAGTATGGTCTTCATGTCCTATGCTAATAGGGTACTGTTAAATAATAGTAACTTACATAAATTAAAAGGGACTTATATACCTAGCTAGCCAAATAAGCATTGACTAGCTGCAAAATTTGGCTAGTATAATTCCATAACGATTAGGGATTGTACTGTGTCCAAGCCAGAAACTACCAGCCTTTACCAGTTCTTCCAACAGTTTCCGAACGAAGAGTCCGCCCGCAAGTATTTCGAGGTGAAGCGCTGGCCTGCTGGCATCACTTGCGGTCATTGCGGTAGCTCCGATGTGGCGGAGTGCAAAGACCACAAGCCTATGCCGTACCGCTGCCGCGATTGCCGCGAGCATTTCAGCGTCCGCACCGGCACGGTTCTGGCCGAATCCCGCCTCCCGCTTCATAAGTGGCTGATGGCGATCTACATGCTCACCACCGCCCGCAAGGGTATTCCCTCCACGCAGATGGCAAGGGAGCTAGGAGTCACGCAGAAAACCGCATGGTTCCTCGCACAGCGCATCCGCGAAACGTGGATGAGCGGCCAAGGGCATAGTGGTAACGCTCCAGTTGAGGTCGATGAAACTTACATTGGCGGCAAGGAAGGCAATAAGCATGCGTCCAAGAAGCTCCGCGCTGGTCGTGGAGCGGTTGGCAAGCAAGCGGTAGTCGGCATGTTGGAACGCGGCGGTATGGTCGTCGCCAAGCCGGTCGCGGCTACTAACAGGGTGACATTACAAGGGCTGATTAAAGCCGTGGTTCCGAAGGGAGCAACCGTCTATACGGACAACCACCGGTCTTACCTCGGCATGACCGGCTACACGCATGAGGCCGTCAATCACAGCGTCGGAGAGTACGTCCGCAATCAGGCGCACACCAACGGCATTGAGAGCTTTTGGGCGCTGCTGAAGCGTGGTTACTATGGCATCTATCACCACATGAGCGTGAAGCACCTGCACCGCTACGTGAATGAGTTTGCATTCCGTCACAATACGTCGCAAGTTTCCACCATGGACTTTATCGGTCTCACGATAGAGAGGATGGACAACCGTCGCTTAACGTACAAGGAATTGACCCATGCCTAAGGATGGAAAAACTATAGAGCCTATTGATGCTGAATTTGAAGAACTGGCACAGGTGGTTGTCGGCAGAACGACTGAGGAAGCAGTAAAGTCATTTGCGAAATTAACTCAAGAAGACATGGCGCGAGAAGCCAGTCAGCCAAAAGACATGCTTAATCCCCTCTCGGACGGGGAGCATAGAATGGTACCATTCATGCGGAAAAAGATTCGTTCACTGTTCCGCGACAACGCTTGGTGGTTTTCCGTTGTCGATGTGATTGAGGCGATAGCCGAAACCGACAGACCGAGAACGTATTGGACTGATTTGAAAAGAAGGCTTGCAAGTCAAGGGTTTAATGAACTGCACGATAAAATCGTGCAGTTGAAAATGGTAGCTGCCGACGGAAAAATGCGAGAAACAGACTGCGTAGATACAGAAACGCTTTTTCGCATGATACAATCTATTCCATCACCTAAGGCTGAACCGTTCCGAAAATGGTTGGCAAAGGTAGGGTATGAAAGAATACTTGAAACGCAAGACCCGGAAATCGCTATCAAGCGGGCAATCCATACATACAAAGCTAAGGGATATTCCGACGAGTGGGTTAACGCCAGGATACAATCCATTGCAAGCAGAAAGGAAGTCACGAACGAATGGAAGAAGAGAGGCATTCAAGAAGGATTGGAATACGCTTTACTTACAGATGCTATATCGAAAGGAACCTTTGATCTGAAAACAAGGGAGCATTGCGAACTCAAGGGTTTAGCAAAACATCATAATCTTAGAGACCATATGTCCCCTCTAGAGCTGGCGTTAGTAATGCTTGGTGAGACGACCACCGCAGAATTGGCTCGCACTCAAGATGCGCAGGGATTCAATCAAAACAAATCCGCTGCGGAACTTGGCGGAAAAATTGCAGGCGGCGCTAGAAGAAACATTGAGGACAAGATAGGCCGGCCAGTGGTAACGAAGCGGAATTTTTTAGGAATGAGGAACCAAATTACGGGCGATGACAAGTTATAATTACAAACTGCTTTTTCTCGCTTTCTTACAGCCTGCTGGTTTGGCTAGTCAGGTATATAAGTCCCTAACGTAAGTATGTCATTGATAGTGCGAATACTTAGTTAAAATCTGCACGGTAATTAATTTATTGATTGACTTGGAGATTTTAATCCCATCACTTCTACAAACTGCTCAAACAAATACCTGCTATCATGCGGGCCGGGGGAGGATTCGGGGTGGTATTGCACGGAAAAGACCGGCTTATCGAGCGATTTGATGCCCTCCACGCAGCCGTCGAAGAGAGATGTGTGGGTGATGACCACGCCTTCGGGCAGGGATTCCGGGGCGACGCAGAAGCCGTGGTTCTGGCTGGTGATCTCGACGGTGTTTTTCTCCAGGTTCTTCACCGGGTGGTTGGTGCCGCGGTGGCCTTGGTGCATTTTCCGGGTCTTCGCGCCTAAGGCCAGCGCCAGCAGCTGATGGCCGAGGCAGATGCCGAAAATGGGGATGTCCGCCTCCATTAGCGCGCGGATGACCGGCACGGCGTACTGGCCGGTGGCCGCCGGGTCGCCGGGGCCGTTGGAGAGGAAGACGCCGTCGGGCTGCAGCTTAAGGATGTCCCCCGCCGGTGTCCGCGCAGGCACAACCGTCACCCTGCAGCCATACTCCGCCAGGTAGCGCAGGATATTGCGCTTTTCGCCGTAATCGATGGCGACAACGTGGAAGCGCCCGGCATTGGCGGCGCTCACCGCATCCCCCAGCCGCCATAGGCCTTCTTTCCAGCCGTACCGCTCTTTGGTGGTCACGCCTTCGGCCAGATCCAGCCCTTTCATCGAGGGATGCGCGCGCAATTGCTCCCGCACCGCTTCCATCTGATCCCGGATACCCGATTCCTGATGCCGGAATATCGCCGCATTCTGCGCGCCTGCCTTGCGGATATGCCGGGTGAGCGCGCGCGTGTCGATGCCGCAGATGCCGGCGATGCCGTGGTTTTCCAGCCATGCGCCGAAATGCGCGGTGTGGCGGAAGTTGGAAGGCTCGGTGATGTCCTCGCGCACCACCAGCCCTTTGGCGTGCGGAATATCGGCCTCGTAATCCTCCGGGTTTGCGCCCGTGTTGCCGATATGGGGAAAGGTGAAGGTGACGATCTGCCCGGCGTAGGAAGGGTCGGTCAACACTTCCTGGTAGCCGGTCATGCCGGTGTTGAAGCAGATTTCCCCGAATACGGTCTCGGGCGCGCCGATGCCGCGCCCGAAAAACTGCCTGCCGTCGGCCAGCAGCAGGCAAGCGCCTGCCTTTGGGGGAGTGGTGTCGCCCATTCGTCTTTATCGCTTCTTTGAAGAATCAAGGATTTTAAAAATTTCGTGAGTTAAGAACGCGCAAAGCGAAATGTCAAGCCTTCAGGCGCGTCAGCGCTCGGCGCGCATCGGCAAAGGCTTGGCGGGTCGGGCGTTGCTGAGGGCAAGCAGGCGTTGCAGCCATTCGGGCTGTTGATGGTGGTAGGGGTGGAACCCGCCCTGGTTCGGCTCCCGGTACATGCCCTCGATGATGCGCCTCGCTTCGCCTGCCCCGAAGGCGGAGGAGAACGTGTCCAGCACCATGTTCACCAGAAAAGGATCGGGCACGCCTTTTTTATCGTCCACGCGCACGGCGGCATGCATTAGGTTCCAGCGCGTATGGGTGTGGGTGAGCAGGATTTTCTTCCAGTCGTCCGGGGCGAGGGATGCGGCGGAGTCCTCGATAAGCGCCGCCACAAGCTCACTGTTGCCCGACGACACGGCGCTGTGAAGCAGCGTGAAATTCTGCGCGGTCATGGATTTGAACTGAGCGGCATACGCTTGATCGTCGATCACCCCTTCCGCCCGCAGCGCCTTGAGTTCACCCGTCAGTCGCTTATAGATATCGAAGCGGCCTGCGGCAACCGCATGGTGCAGCGGGGTGAAGCCCCCGGCGGTGGCGGCGGTGAATTGCGCTGCATACGCCGCATCGTCGATCGTGCGGCGCGCGCGGAGCGATCGCAGCTCTTCGCTTAAGTCATCGTAAATGCTGATATTCCCCGCGGTGATGGCGTTATAGAGCGGGGTATGCCCTCCCGTGGCCGCGAGGGTGAACTGGCGCGCATACGTCGCATCGTCGATAACGCCTGCCGCATGCATTGCTTTCAGCTCACCGGCCATGTCGTCATAAACCGAGCGCACGCCCCGGATAACCGCGCTATGCAGCGGGGTAAAGCGGTTTTGGCTGGGCAGGGTGAACTGGCGCGCATAATCGGCATCGTCGAGGATGCCTTTGGCATGCAGCTCCTTTAGTTCCCGGGTAACGCTTTCATAGATTTTCGGCTCGCCCGCCAGCAGCGCGGTATGGAGCGGGGTGAAGCGCTCCAGCGTGGGCAAGGTGAATTGCGCCGCATAGACCTTATCGTCGATTACGCCTTCCGCGCGCAGCGCTTTAAGCTCCGAGGCGATGTTGGCATAGATATCGTGGCTGCCGGAGGAAATGGCGCTGTGAAGCGGGGTAAATTTCGCCGTGTTGTAATGTGTAAGGAGGGCGGCATATTCTCCGCGCGTGATAAGCTGCTGATCGGCGGCTTTTTGGATGGCGTGCTGAATGCGCTCCACCACCGCGAGCGCCTTGACGGCCTGAAATTCATGGTTGAGCTTCTCTTGCGCAAACGGCAGGTACAGCGCATCGAGAATAAGGGAATTGCCGCGGTCGCTGTATTCGAGCAATGTCCGCGGGTTGGAGGCAACGACCTCTTCCATGAAGGCTTGAACGGCAAGCTCCGCTTCAATAGCCTGCGCATTACTGCTTCCGGCAAATGCGTCGATGAGCGTATGAAGCCGCTGCGCTTCCTCCGTGCGGTAGAAGCGGTTGCCGGTAAAACGGTCACGAAATGCAGGATTGTCCATGGGGGCGGTGTAGCACCCGCCGCGGCAAAGTCAATTATGAGTATTCTTTAAGCGCTTTTGCGCTTGGGCGCGCCGGCATCGTGC
>CAYMDD010000030.1:1207-10699 GCA_964389045.1 uncultured Rickettsiales bacterium | reverse complement strand
ACATAGCCGCCGTCGATGACGTATTGCAGGGCGTCGTCGAATAGCGCGCGGGAAAGGGTGCGATAACCGTAGGCGGTGCGGATCTCGGCGTAGAGCATATCCGGGTCGATGGGCGCGGCGCAGGCGCAGTTCATGATGTGCTGGGCGAGGACGTCGAGGCCGGCTTCGGCGCTGGGCGCATCGTCGTCGAGCTTGCCGCGCTTAAGGGCGCTTAAGGCTGCTTCGCATTCCAGGTATTCAAAACAGTTAGTAGGCACGAGCAGCGCTTCGCTGGGGCAGTCGAAGCGGTGATTGGAGCGTCCGATGCGCTGAAGCAGGCGGCTGATGCCTTTGGGCGCGCCGACTTGCACGACGAGGTCTACATCGCCCCAGTCGATTCCTAAGTCGAGCGAGGAGGTGGCGACCGCCGCGCGCACTTCTCCCGCAGCCATGCTGGCCTCAACGCGCAGGCGCCGGTCTTTAGTCAAGCTTCCATGATGGAGGGCGATAGGGAGCTGCGCGTCGTTGATCTCCCACAAAGCCTGAAACACCATCTCCGCGATGGCGCGCGAGTTGACAAAGACGATGGAGGATTTCGCGCGCGCGATTTCCGCATAGATGGCGGCGATAGCATGGCGGGGGTAACGTCCCGCCATCGGCAGCGATTCCGCGGTCGCGTAGATGCGAAGTTTCGGTTTGGCTGCATCCGGCGCAGTAATCAGCCGCGTGGTTTCTTTCGGCCTCGCCAACCACTCGGCAACGACCTTTGGCTGGGCGACGGTGGCCGACAGCCCGACGCGGCGGGCTTGGGGGTTCAGCGCATAGAGCCGTGCAAGCAGCAGCGAGAGCTGTTCGCCGCGCTTGGTGGCGGCCAGCGCATGGATTTCATCGACGATGATGGTGTTCAGCCCCGCCACGATATCCTCCGCATCTGCATAAGAGAGCATCAAGGCCAGCGATTCGGGCGTGGTGAGCAGGATATTCGGCGGCGTCTTGCGCTGGTGCTTGCGCTCTTTCTGAGACGTGTCGCCGGTGCGGGCGGCAAGGGTGACGGGTAGGCGCATCGCTTCGACGGGCTGGCCTAGGTTGCGGTATATGTCATTGGCAAGGGCTTTAAGCGGCGAAACATAAAGCGTGTGCAGCCCGGCGCGGGGCGTTTCATGCAGGTCGATCAGAGAGGGGAGAAAACCCGCCAGCGTCTTGCCGCTGCCGGTGGGCGCGATGAGCAAGGTAGAAACGCCTGTTTTCGCCGCGTCGATCATGGCGGCCTGGTGAGGATGCAATTCCCATCTTCTAGAGGCGAACCAGGCAGCAAAGGAGGAAGGCAGAATGCTATCTTTTTTCAATTTTTTCATATCGTTATCCCGGCATGGGCCGGAATCCATACCGACGGTTCATATGGCACGTTAACGTAATTAACCACAAAATGGCGATTATGATTACGGAGAGCGTTCGCAGCCTATATCCCTGGCTTGCCATACGGCCTGAAGGACTTTACTGCGTGCCGGGAGATTTTTACATCGATCCCTGGGTGCCGGTCGAGCGCGCCGTCGTCACGCACGGGCATGCCGACCATGCGCGCGGAGGCAATGAGCATGTGCTGGCCACGCCGGAGACGCTCGACATCATGCGCGTGCGCTACCGTGAATACGCAGGCGAACATCTGCAAGGCCTGGCTTACGGCGAGACGGTGCACATCGGCGATGCGCGCCTCCGCTTTGCGCCCGCCGGCCATATCTTAGGCAGCGCGCAAGCGGTGCTGGAGTACGGGGGCGAGCGCATCGTGGTGTCGGGCGATTACAAGCGCGCGCCGGATCCGACCTGCCCGCCGTTCGAGGCGGTGCCGTGCGATGTGTTCATCACGGAGGCGACCTTCGCCATGCCGGTCTTCACCCATCCCGACCCGCTGGGAGAAGCAAGAAAACTGCTCGACTCATTGGCGGATTTCCCCGACAAGGCGCACGTGGTGGGCGTCTATGCCTTGGGCAAATGCCAGCGGCTGATGTGCCTGCTGCGGCAGCTGGGGTACGACAAGCCCATTTACCTCCACGGCGCACATGTGGGATTAACGGAGATGTACGCGCATCGCGGCGTGCCGGTGGGTGAATTCCGCAAGGTGGCGGAAAGCGAAAAACCGGCCAAAAAGGCTTATACGGGCGAAATCATCCTCTGCCCGCCGTCGGAGCTGCACGGGCGGTGGAGCAGGCGCTTCGGCGAACATGTCACGGCGCTTGCCTCCGGCTGGATGCGCATCCGCGCGCGGGCGCGGCAGAAGGGCATCGACCTGCCGCTGGTGATTTCCGACCATGCCGATTGGAGCGAGCTGACGCAGACCTTGCACGAGGTGAACCCGAAGCTGTTGCTGATTACCCACGGCACGGAGGAGGCGCTGCTTCATTATGCCACCGAGCACGGATACCGCGCCGAAGCGCTGTCGCTCGCTTACGGCGGGCGGGAGGATGATGAATGAAAGCCTTCGCCACGCTTCTCGACCGGCTTTCCTTCGCGCATTCACGCCTGAGGAAGCTTGAGCTGATGCGCGAGTATTTCAAGGAAACGCCCGATCCCGAGCGCGGTTATGCGTTCAGCGCGTTGACGGGAACGCTCGATTTCCCGGAGGTCAAATCCTCTTCGCTCAAAAGCCTGGTGGCAGGCCGCGTCGATCCGGTGCTGTTTACCATGTCATATCACTACGTGGGCGACCTGGCGGATACGGTGGCGTTGATCTGGCCGGGAAAAAGCGGGGAATCCCTGCCGCCGCTCACGGAAGTGGCCGAAACGCTGATTCATACGCCTAAAGGGAAAGTGGGAGAGGTAATTTCCCCCTGGCTCGATGCAGGGAGCGAAGCGGAGCGCTGGACCCTCATCAAGCTGGTGACGGGCGATCTGCGCGTGGGCGTCTCCGAGCGCTTGGCGCGGCAGGCGTTGGCGGAACTGTTCGCCAAGCCTGTTGAGGAAATCGAGGAGGTGTGGCATGCACTTGCGCCTCCTTACGTGGAGCTGTTCCGCTGGCTGGAAGGAAAAGATAAAAAACCCGACCTTCATTCGGCGCTCACCTTCCGCCCGCTGATGCTCTCTCACCCCATCGAGGATGCGGCAACCGCGGGCATTACGCCGGAGGAATTCGCCGCCGAATGGAAATGGGACGGCATTCGCGTGCAGCTGGTGGGCGACGGCGCATCCTTGCGCATGTTCTCGCGCACCGGCGACGATATTTCGGGCGCGTTCCCCGATTACGTTGCCGGGCAGAAAATCCATGCCGTGCTGGATGGGGAATTGCTGATCGTGCGCGGCGGCGAGGTGCAGTCCTTCAACGCGCTACAGCAGCGCCTGAACCGGAAAAACCCTTCCGCCAAGATGATGCATGATTCGCCGGCGCATGTGCGGCTCTACGATATCCTCTTCGATGGCGAGGAGGATGTGCGCGGCCTTTCCTTCGACTGGCGGCGGGCGCGGCTGGAAGCCTGGGTGGCCGCGCACCATCCGCGGCACACGGATATCTCGCCGCTGGTGGCGTTCAATGACTGGCATGAACTGGCGGAGATACAGAAAGCGGTGCGCATTTCTTCTCCCTCATCCCTTGCAGAGTGGAGGGATATTTCTCTGGGGGGAGGAAACAACGTTGTCGAAGGCTTCATGCTTAAGCGCCGCGCATCGCCTTATATCGCAGGCCGCCCGAAGGGGCATTGGTACAAGTGGAAGCGCGACCCGCATACGGTGGACGTAGTGATGATGTACGCGCAGCGCGGGCACGGCAAGCGGTCGTCGTATTATTCCGATTTTACTTTCGGGGCATGGGCGGAGATCGGCGGCAAGCCTGTTTTGGTGCCGGTAGGGAAAGCTTATTCCGGCTACACGGATGAGGAATTATTAGTGCTCGACCGCTGGATCAGGAACCATACTGTTTCGCGCTTCGGGCCGGTCAGGGAAGTGAAACAGGAATTGGTTTTGGAAATCGCTTTCGACGATATTCAAGCGTCCAACCGGCACAAATCCGGGGTGGCGATGCGTTTTCCGCGTATCAACCGCATTCGCTGGGATAAACCTGCGGCGGAGGCGGATACGCTCGACAATCTCAAAGCCTTGATCCATGCTTAGGCCGCCAGGCGCGACGGCGCTTTCTCCGTCTGCAAGCCCCAGGCGGGGGTGGTGTAGGCGCGGGGCGCGTGCTCGAAGCATTCCATGATCGCGCCCATCGCGGGATAGATGGTTTGTAGATATTCCTCGCTGTCGCGCGTGGGGCGCTTACCTTCGGCCACCAGTTTGTCGAACACTTCCGCCAGCGCCCGGCGCGGCTTGGCGATGTGATGACAGGAAGCAATCAACTGATTTCTTAAATTGCTTGGCAACAATCCTGGTTCGGCATCCTTCATCAATTCGCTTAAACTCACGTTTCCAAGCTTGCTTAAATCCTTGATTCCAAATATACGTGCGACCGCTTCTTCACCCGTTTGCGGTTCGTCTTTCGTTTGCGCTTTCGGGCGGAGGGAGGCGTGGAGCTTATAAAGCTGCTGCGCCACTTCGTTGTATTCCAATGTCACCATCGCCAGCGCCTTGGCGGCCTTGCCTTTGGCCGAATCCGTTTCGGCGGAGGCGAGCGCTTTCAATTCCTGTTCATTAGGCACGCAAGCTTCGCCCAGATAGCGCCAGGCGGTTTTCATATCGGCCATGACAATACCGTACGTGGCGCGGTTGATGGCGTCCTGCGCTTTCGGGTCGCCGAGATAGGTGGTGCGCAGGCGGGAGATGTTCTCTTCGCCGCCCCGTTTTAAGAATGCGCTCGCGCCGTAATACAGCGAGGCGCAGGAGCCTGCGGCATTCAAGGCTGCGCCGTAGCCGATGGCGCGCAGCTTCTCCACTTCCACGCCTTGCGGGAAGGAGACGGTGTCCTTACCGCTTTCGCGCACCGCCGGCCTGGCCGCGAACGAGGTGAGCTTGGCGAATGCGTCCGCCGAGTAGCCGAGCAGCTCCTTGAATTCTTCCGAGTGGTAGAGTTCCTGGTATTTCTCCACCCACGCATGCACGCGCGGCTGCGTCTCCTGCTCCCAGGCCTGCTCGTTGCGCGGCATCCCCAGCAGGTTGCCCAGATTGATTTGAGCGGCGATAAAATTAAATGCGCGCCCCAGCAGCGAGGATTTGCCGCCCGCCGGGTCGTGCGCGAATTTCTCGCGTAAGTGGTGGCTTAAGCGGTTGATGGTTTTCTGCGCAATGAAGTAGGGGCTTTGGCGCATCGAGCGGCCTTGCACGGTTTCGTATGCGGTCGATACCGGCTGGCTGCGGTGCACGCCGCCGCCGCAGCCGATATAGTCAATCAGCAGCACGGGGTCTTTCATATCGAGCAGGCTTTCGCGCAGCTTTTCGGTGGCGTTCTGCATCAGCGCCGCCGCTGCCGCCCCGCCCGCCTTGGTAATGTCCGAGCCTGCGCCCATGGCGAGCTTGGCGCTGTGGATGATTTTTTGCTCATCGCCGTCTTTGACGGCGAGGCCGTACCGCCGCTTGGCTTCGGCGACGTTCAAGGGTTGCTTGCCATTGTCTAAGGAATAATCGGCAAGCGCCGGGTCTTCCGCTTGGCGCAGATGGCGGTGATGGTCGCTGAAATAAGGATTTTCATACGCTTCCTTCAACATCTCCGCGTAAGGGATCTTGCCGTTCTTCTCCATGGCTTGGGCGGGGTATTCGACCAGCGGGATGATTTCGACCTTCTCCGCCGGGTTCACCTCCTTCTGCATCAGCTGTAGCAGCGCGAAGGCTTCCAAGATGGCTTGCGAGGAGGAGCATTCGGCGATCAGGTAGTGCGGGATGGCGGCGGGGTTTTCGGCGGCCAGCCGCATGCCTTCCAGCGTCTGGTAAAAATCGAAGTCTTCCTTGTGCGTAATGTTGCCGCTCGCGTCGCGCTGGTGATGGCCGCTGGCGTGGATGGCCGCCATCTTTTCCTGTACCTTGGCGCGCAAATCCTCACGGAAGGGCATATCCGTGTTCAGCCGTTCGATCAATGTATCCACGCCTTGGCGCGTGTGGATGGCGGCAGCGTCCATCCCCGCCAGCTCCGCCACCTGTTCGATGACATTCGTGTGCTTGTCCTGGTTGTGGCGGATCTGGATGCTAAGGGCCGTATTTAAGAAATTGCCGGTCTGGATGATCAAGCCGTCCAGCGGGCTGATGGCGCCCTCCTTATAGGAGGGATATTCTTTGTTAAAGTCTTTGCGGATGGAAAAGAGATCGTCCAGGAAATTTTGAGCGTCTTTGTAGGGAGCAAGTTTGCCTTTTTCTTTAGCCTTCTCTACGTAGCTCAAGAAACCGTCGATGAAGAGGCTGTCTTTAACGGTGGCGCTTGGCGTCGTTTCTATCAGCGCGTGCAAAATATAAGCCCTGTCGAGCGGCTTAGATGTATCGCCGTTCTGTTCATGCGCAGCGGCGATCAAGTTGCCCATTATCTCGTAAAGACGCTCTTTTAATGCATTATTATCGGAATTTTGCTTTTCGCCCAGGAGCGCGTGTGCGCCGTGGATAGCGAGATAACGGAAATAATGCTTGGCCATGGCGCGCTTATTGAGCTTGATGCCTTCATCGAGTTTTTCTGCCGTCATATCCGGCTTGCTGTCGCGGTCGCCGGGCGACCAGGTGACGGCATGAGTCAATTGGAAAAATTGCTTTAAATCTTCATTCTTGAATTGAGTGGAATGCGCATCGAGCGCCGAGAAAATCGTGCCCGCAATCGTAGGGATCGCGTCAAACATGCGCTCGGAGAAGCGCACGCTGCGCTTCATCTCGGAAGAGATATCGAGCGGTTTCTGCAACGGCACTTCCAGCGCGTCGTAAAGATTATTCAGTGCTTTGACTAATGCCGCGCGCTTACCGCCATCGACGTTTTGCAAATTGCCGTCGGCAAATAAATCCGGCATGGCGTGCAGCGCGTCCATCAGCTCCCCTTCGGCGGCGATGGCTTTTTCGGACAGCACTTCCGTGGGGTGCGGCGTCTGCACATAGCCTTTGGTGAAACCGGGCAGATTTTCAATAAACAGGCGCGCATAATCCATTGGCGCATGGCCTTTCAGGCGGTCAATCGTCCAGCGCAGACCGCCCTCGGAGGGCGCTTCCTGCATCTGCTCGAAGCCTGCCACGTCCGTTGCGCAGCGCGCTACGATTTCGCGGAACATCTCGGCGCGGAGACTGTCTTTGTCCTCCGGGGTGTAGAGCGCCGTGGACGCCGTGTAAATAATAAAGAGGTCGGCGTGCTTATCTTGGCGTTTAATGGCTGCGGCATGGCTTTTCATGAACGGCTTTCGGCTATTTATTAAATAGCGTTAAGTTAACGCTTTTTCGGTTGCGGCGTCAACCGCGTAAAGACGTAATGCGAAAAATCGGATAAATCCTTGGAGAAACGATAACCCTCTGCACCGAAATCTTTTAACCCTTCTGGCGTGGCGATACGGTTTTTTATCGCGTAGTGCGCCATCAAGCCACGCGCGCGCTTGGCGAAAAGCGCCACTGTCACCGGCTTGCCTGCTTTGATTTCCTTGAATTGCGGCGTGATGATGATGCCTTCGAGTTTTTTAAGGTTTACTGCTTTAAAATATTCCTCCGAGGCGAGGTTGATGAGGATATTGCTGCCGGAAGCAGCGAAGGATTCGTTCAGAAAAGCAGTGATGCGGTCGCCCCAGAAGGCGTAGAGGTCGCTGCCGTGGGAACCTTTAAGCTTCGTTTTCATCTCCAGGCGGTAGGGCTGGATGAGGTCGGAGGGTTTCAAGCACCCGTACAGGCCGGAGAGGATGCGCAGATGCGCATCGGCAAACTTGCAATCGGCGCTTGAAAAAATATCCGCCTGCAGGCCATCGTAGACATCGCCTTGAAAAGCAAACAGCGCAGGCCTGGCGTTTTCTTGCGTAAACGGCGTGCGAAACGCCTGATAACGCGCGGCATTGAGGGCGGCGAGCTTCGGGCTGATTTCCATTAACCTCTCCAGCTTCGGCGCAGATAATCTACGCAGCTCCTTGACCAGTATCTCCGACTCTCTCAGCAGCGCCGGGGCGGAAGCTTTCAGCCCGTGCGGCGCAGGCGTCTCGAAATCCTGCGTCTTGGAGGGAGAAAGGATCAGCAGCATTATCCGCCCTTCTTCATCATGCCGCGCAAGCGCGCCGCATCCACCGCGCCGACCGCCAAGGCGCTTAAGCCATAGGCACCGATGCCCACCGCCACCAGGGCGGACAAGGCCGCCGCCTTCACCATGAAATCGCCGCCCCAGTAAATAGCCAGGGCCGGCTCCAGCGCGAGCAGCGCTGCCACCATAAGAGCGGTGCTCAGGCCCATGCGCGGCAGGCGCTTCAGCAGCAGGCGGTCTGGGGCGAACAGACCGCGCTTGCGCAGAACCGCCAGCATCAGCGCGATATTGAGCCACCCCGCGATGGAGGTGGCCATCGCCATGCCGACATGCCTGAACGTGCCGATCAGCGCCAGGTTTAAGATAAGGTTCACCGCAATGCAGAGGGTGGCGATCAGGAAAGGCGTTTTAGTGTCGCGGTTGGCATAAAATGCAGGCGCCAGCACCTTGATCAGCACGAAGGCCGGAAGCCCTGCCGCAAACGCCATTAGCGCCGGAACGACGGCAAGGGTTTCCGCTCCCCCGAATTCGCCCCGCTCATAGAGCACGCGAACGATCGGGGTTGTGATGCAGATTAGCGCCGCGCTCGCGGGGAGGGAAAAGAACAGCGCCAGCTCCAGCGCGCGGTTCTGGCTGTGGAGGGCTTCTTCCCGCTTGCCTTCGCGCACCAGCTTGGAGAGCGAAGGGAGCAGCACCGTGCCTACCGCAATGCCAATAACCGCGAGCGGAAGTTCGTTGATGCGGTCGGCGTAGTAGAGGTAAGAGACGGCGCCATCCATGCTGGAAGCGATGATAAGGTCAATGAAGAGGTTCACCTGCGCCACGCCCGCGCCGAGCGCGGCAGGCGCAATCAGGCGAAAGAGTTTGCGCACTTCCGCCGTAAGCCTGGGCATTTTCAGGCGCGGCATGACTTTCAAGCGCATGCAGAAATAGATTAGCCAAAGCATCTGTACGACTCCTGCTACGAACACCGCCACCGCCAGGGCATGCGCGAAGCTCGGCAGGAAAGGCTCGATCAATGCAGGGACGATCAGCAAGCAGAGATTCATCAAAATCGGCGTGGCGGCGACGGCGGCGAATTTATGGAAGCTGTTTAAAATGCCTCCCAGCAGCGAAATGACGGAGATGAAAAGAATATACGGCATGGTGATGCGGGTTAAGAGCACCGTTAAATCATACTTCGCCGGATCGTCCGCAAACCCGGGCGCCAGGATCAGCATCAGCCACGGCATGAAAAGGATCGAAACCAGGCTCACTGCAATGAGGATAAACACCAGGAAGGACAGCGCCTCATCGGCGAACGCCTTGGCCTTGCTTTCGCCTTCCGCGCTCAAAGCCCCGGCATAAAGCGGCACGAAAGCGGAATTGAACGCTCCTTCTGCGAACAGGCGGCGCAGGAAATTAGGGATTTTGAA
>CAYMDD010000030.1:0-1197 GCA_964389045.1 uncultured Rickettsiales bacterium | reverse complement strand
TTTTGAAGGCCACGAAAAACGCATCCGCCAGCATTCCCGCCCCGATGGAAGAAGCAATCGTCACATCGCGCAGGAAACCCAGCACGCGGGAAATGAGGGTATAAAACCCGATGGTGGCGGAGGAGCGGAGGAGGGACATCAGTTAAGGCATGCGCCGGTTCGGCAAAGTATCAGCATGAACACGCCGCGCATCATACCGGCTTTTTAAACGCAGACCAGCCTATAGTTTATGGAGCGGTTAAGTGCCGCCAGCGCCCCGGCCACGGCCTGAGCGGTTGCGGATATGCTCGCTATCGGGCTTGATGGAGCGCGGCTCAAGTGTGGTGGCGTGACCGGGTTCTTGTATTTTCACTCGGATGAGTTCTTCATGCAAGGCAGGAATGGCATCGCGATGGAGGCAGTATGGTTTTTGCGGGCCTGATTGCATTTGTTGCACTGGATAACCGCCTATTTCTACAGCCTCACCTGCTTCAAGTTTCCTTTCAACTTGACTACGCCACATTCGGTATTTTGGATTACTAGGAGCGAGTTTTAGTGCTACTGGCACTTCCGACCCAAGCGTCAAATCTTCTTTAGTCTTTTGTACTAATTTGCCAGTGGGTCTAATATCCAGCATTTGTGCAAGTTTTGGGACTGCGTTACGATGTAAGCAGTATGGTTTATTTTTATCTGATTGCATCTGTTGAACTGGATAACCACCTATTTCCACATCTTTACCCGCTTTGATCTTCTCTTCAGCTTGCGTACGCCAAGCTAAATACAATGGATTGCATATTCTAATTTCCAAAGCTCCCGGTATCTCTGTTGAAAGAGTCAAGTCGTCTTGAGTTTTTTCTGGCAAATTACTGACTAGTCGGATGTCTAATATCTGTGCTAAAGCTGGAACAGCATTGCGGTGTAGGCAATATGGTCTGCGAGAACCTGATTGCAATTCTTGAATTTTATAGTTGTTTACCTTTACAGTTCTATCTGATTGCAACGTTTCTTCAACAAGTGTACGCCATGCTAAATACTGTGAATTTTGTGGAGCGATTCCAAGTGCTCTCGGTACTTCATTTGCAAGCGTTAAATCATCTTTGGTTTTCTGCAGTAATTCGTTTTTAATCTCAATATTCAGCTTCTGTGCTAATACTGCAATTGCGTTGCGATGCAGGCAATATGGTTTTAGTGATCCCGCCTGCATTTGTCGAATTGGAT